>CAYNRS010000363.1:0-3205 GCA_964399565.1 uncultured Ignavibacteriaceae bacterium | reverse complement strand
GGGTGGAATACTGAACGACGAAACCATTCCCAAACTCAAATGCCAGATTGTCGCGGGTGGAGCCAACAACCAGCTCCTCGACGAGAAGAAGCACATCCAGATGCTTATGGACAGAAAGATTCTCTATGCGCCCGACTATGCCATCAATGCGGGCGGATTGATGAGCGTCGCCAATGAGCTGGAAGGATACAACGAGCAGCGTGTGCTCAAACAGGCAGAGGGGATTTACGGGATTTTACAGCAAATCTTCCGAATTGCCCGGGAGGAAAAGGTCCCGACATCCGTCGCAGCAAACAAGCTTGCCGAACAGAGAATTCAATCCCTCGGCCGCATTAAGCACATTTATTCCCACAACTCGAACGGAGTCGTTCATAAACATGAAATAACGAACAAGACTTAGCCCTGATGCTCCGGGAAAAGAAACCTTAAAGCAGACCCCGCCTCACCTCCCCTCGGAGAAGATGGAGGATGGGGTCGGGAAGAAGAGACTTATTCATCCCTTTGTTCTTTATCAAAACACATGTCTGTCAGACGGCGAATTGTAAGAGAAAAAGCGATGCAGGCGCTCTATGCCTTCGAGATCTCGCGGGAACCAATCGAGATGATCATCGAAAATATCGTCGCAGAGCTTAAACCGCACAAAGAGTCCTTTGAATTCGCCAAAACTCTCATCAACAAAGTTGTTGAAACTTCCAAGGAGTTGGATGAAATCATCAAGGGGAAGGTGAAGAACTGGGAGTTCAACCGCCTCGCAGTCATCGACAAGATTATCCTCCGCATCGGCATTTGCGAGCTTCTGTATTTTGAGGATATCCCGCCAAAAGTCTCCATCAACGAAGCCATTGAAATCGCCCGAACCTACAGCACGGAAAAAAGCGACAAGTTCGTCAACGGCGTGCTGGATTCTGTCCTTAACGACCTGAGAAGCCACGATCAGCTGAAGAAATCGGGCCGTGGGCTGCAGGAGACAACGTTGAGCAAGAAATCTCCGGAATGACCGAAACTCTCTCCTCCGCCCTTCCTCAGCCCGCCACGCGCGGCCAGGTTTTTTCCTGGACGCTCTTCGACTTCGCCAACACCGCCTTCTACGTTATTGTGTTGACGGTCGGGTATCCACTCTATTTTAAGCAAGTTGTCGCCGGGAACAGCCCGCGAGCTGATTTTCTCTGGGGAGCCGCCTTCAGCGCATCCATGTTGATCGTTGCCATACTCTCTCCCATCCTCGGCGCCACAGCTGACTATGGAACCGGCAAAAAGCGCTTCCTCGGCATTTTCACGGCGCTGTGTATTTCCGCAACGGCCGGATTGTTTTTCATCGAACAGGCAATGGTTGCGGCAGGAATGCTCCTGCTTATCGCCGCAAACGTCGGCTTCGAATCCGGGCTTGTGTTCTACGATTCGTTCCTCCCCGAGATCACCACGGAACGCAGTTACGGCCGGGTGTCCGGCTACGGCTTCGCCATGGGCTACGTCGGTTCGCTGGTGACGCTCATCGTGGCGTTCCCGCTGTATTCCGCCGGATTTGCCGAATCGAACCTCTTCAACGTGCGGTCAAGTTTTGCCATCGCCGCGGCGTTCTTCCTTGTGTTCTCGGCGCCGCTGTTTCTTTTTCTTCCGGACCGTCAACGTACAGCAAGTCTGAAGCTGAATTTCGTCAAGATCGGCATCGAGCGCGTCCGTGCGACGTTCCATGATTTTTCTCGCTACAAGAACATCGGCAGGTTCTTGCTTGCATACTTTTGTTACATCGACGGCATTAACACGATCATCATCTTCTCATCCATCTTTGCGATGCAAACGTTGAAGTTTGACCTGAGCGAAATCGTGATTTTCTTCGGCGTTGTGCAGACATCGGCGATTGTGGGCTCTGCCATCTTTGGCGTCCTTGCAGACAAATGGGGGCATAAACAAGCGCTGACCGTTACGCTGCTTCTTTGGATCGCTATCGTCGGAGGGGCGTATTTCGTGGAGACGAAGACGATGTTCTATGTGGTCGGCGTCCTTGCAGGCATTGCCCTCGGTTCTTCGCAGTCAACAAGCCGCAGCCTTATGACCCACATTACGCCGCTGGAGAAGAAGACCAAGTTCTTCGGTTTTTATTCTTTTTTCGGAAAGGCTTCAGCGATCCTGGGCCCTCTCGTGTTTGGGCTTGTTTCTTCCTTTGTCGATCAACGAACGGCCATTCTCTCCGTTGCTGTGTTTCTTGTGACGGGTATGCTCCTGGTACAGCGTGTGGAAACCACTCCGCAGAACCACTGACACGGAATTTCACTGCGTTATCGTTGCGCCGTTAAGAAATTTCTTCAAGAACAATTCTCATTTTTGGAAATTTCCGTAGAATTTCCACGATTACGGAGTTTCCTCCGCAAAAAACTTTTCCCAAAATGCTTGACAAACACTTCAAGTTTCTATAGATTGACCGCGGTGATAAAGGGAAGAACCGAGTGATGGGTGCTCCATAGCTCGTATTCTGCAACCAACCGGTATCCTCGCTTTCGGCTTTTCTCGATAACCAGGCTGTGCCAGAGTTTGGCGAGCAGTGGTCACTATTCAAGGTTTTCCTGCTGTCACTGGTTTCCCCCTGTTGTGTCGTCGTTGCTTCTGCGTCAACATATCGAGTGTGATGATTCTTCATATTCTCCCATACTCAGCTTTCCCTGATTCAGCCTGTTCTTTCATGACAGCGTTTCTCCATTTTGCGAGGAGACATCAACTATGAAGTTTGGTACAGTCTGCCTTTCATTTCTTTCTCTTCTTTGTTTTTCAAACCTTTTCTCCAACGGCACCACAGGAAAAATTGCCGGCACCGTCTCGGACTCGAGATCCGGTGAAAAACTCATCGGTGTGAACGTCGTTATTGAGGGCACCACATTAGGCGCATCGACGAACCTCGAGGGATATTACGTAATCTTGAATGTGCCGCCGGGAACGTACACTGTCAGAGCCTCCTACATCGGCTACTCTGCCTTCGTCGTCGAAAACGCACGTGTGAACATCGACCAAACGACGACAATTGACTTCTCGTTGACAGAGGCGGCCATCAGCGCTCAAGAGGTCGTTGTCGTTGCCACGAGACCTGTTGTGCAACCGGATGTCGCCGCCAGCAGGGCAAACATCAGCGCGGCTGAAGTCGCGAGCCTGCCCATAGCGCAGGTTGCAAGCGTTATCGGGCTCCAGGCCGGCGTGCAGGGCCTGACCATCCGCG
>CAYNRS010000362.1:0-3219 GCA_964399565.1 uncultured Ignavibacteriaceae bacterium | reverse complement strand
ATGACGCGAGTGAAGATTGCTCCATCTGTCCTTGCGGCCGATTTCTCGTCTTTGAAAAGCCAAATCACTGCGGCAGAAGAGGGTGGGGCTGACTGGCTCCATCTGGATGTCATGGACGGTCATTTTGTGCCAAACATTAGCTTCGGGCCGTTGGTTGTAAACGCAGTCAGAAAACACACGAAGCTTCCGCTTGACACGCATCTCATGATCGAATCTCCGGATAAATATCTGGAGGATTTTCGCAAAGCAGGTTCTGACATCATTACCGTCCATCAGGAAGTGTGTAAGGATTTGAAAAAGACCCTCGACAGGATCAAACAGCTCGGCGCTCAAGCGGGTGTGGCGATCAACCCAGCAACTTCAACTTCAGTGTTGCGCAATATCGTGGAGGATGTTGACTTGATACTTATCATGTCGGTGAACCCGGGGTTTGGTGGGCAGAAGTTCATGAAGGAAAGCGAACAGAAGCTGAGGGAGGCGCGTGACATGATCGCTCGTTCGGGACGTCGGATACACCTGGAAGTAGACGGCGGAATCGACACAGTCACGGCGGCCGGAGTGGTTGATGCCGGAGCGAATGTCCTTGTTGCCGGGACTTCCGTTTTTCGCACTCAAGACATTCCAAAAGCAATACAGGAATTGCGAAAGAGTTTTTCAAAATGAATTTTGCCATCAAGGAAATCGACATTGTGACCCCTTTTCGGCTTATCGAAGCGGGAAGCATCGTTGTTGAGGGCAAGAAGATTGTTGCGATCGGCGACCGGAAAGACGTGCACATTCCGGAGAAGTACCGCGTCTTTGAAGGAGAGGGAATGATCCTCACTCCGGGATTCGTCGACTTGCTTGTTCACGGGGGCGCCGGATATGGCTTCGCCGATATGAGCCTCGAAGCGGTCAAACGCATATCTGAATTTGCCTTTGCACACGGAACGACAGGAATGCTGGCAGCGCTCTACAGCAAGCCTGAGAAGGATATGGTCGCCGACGTAAAGCGAATTGCAGAATTTTGTCAGAACTCCAAAGGCTCGAATATTTGGGGAATCCATCTCGAGGGCCCTTTTATTAACAAAACCCTTCACGGGGCCATGAAGGCTGATTACCTTTGGAAGTCGAGCGTGACGGGCTGGCAAAAACTCCATGAAGCCAGCAAAGGTTTTATACGTTTGATGACGATAGCGCCGGAGCTGCCGGAAGTCGAACAAGTGATGCGTGCCGCGGCGAAAAACGGCGTCGTCCTTTCCATCGGCCATTCTTCTGCGACGTATCAACAGGTTTTGAGTGCCATCGATAATGGCGCCGCCCATGTGACGCATATGTTCAACGCGATGAAGCCCTTTCATCATCGGGAGCCGGGGGTGGTTTTGGCGGCCCTGCTACACAACGAGCTCAAACTGGAGCTCATAGCTGACGGAATCCACGTTCATCCGGCTGTTATGAAGCTCATTTACCGGATCAAGGGCGAAGGCGGCATTGTTCTGATCACCGACGCCATCCGGGCGTCTGGTATGCCCGACGGTAAATACTCATTTATGGATCAGGAGATTATTGTCAAAGGCAAGAGAGCGTTCCTGGCCAACGGTACTCTCGCCGGCAGCACCTTGACCATGGAAGAGGCCGTGAAGACCATGGTGCAGATGGTGGAAGTGCCGCTGACGGACGCCGTCAGAATGGCATCGCTGAATGGCGCAAAAGTTCTTGGGCTTGAGCACCTGAAGGGAATTCTCGCCGTTGGAAAGGATGCAGACCTTGTCGTTATGAATAAGAACTTTGAAGTCCAGATGGCGATTTACGAGGGTACAGTCAAATTCTCGAGGGAGGGTTTGGCGGACTAGATTCGGGCATACAGTTGAAGATGGTTTTTGCGGCCGCGCGACGTTCAACTGCGCGGCTTTTTTGTTTCATAAAAACACTTGACAAAAGGGCTTCCGTACCTTATCTTTATAAGGCGATTAGCTGATTTGGCCTTAATTATTTAAGCCTGCACTCGTTACAACCTGATTCTTTCCTCCAATGAGCTCTCTTGACGAAACGGACATCAAGATTTTGGACCTTCTGCAGAAAGAAGGCCGCACTAAACGGAATGACCTTGCCGAAAAGGTTGGACTTTCACTACCTGCCGTAAGCGAACGCCTGCGAAAACTCGAAGAAACAGGGTATATCACAGGATACTTTGCCAAAGTCGACCACAAACTCCTGGGAAAAGACATCACAGCATTCGTCATCGCGACTGTCGATTCATCCAGGCATTTTGGCTCTTTTATCGAGCACGCGAACAATGCTGATGAAATACTGGAGTGTCACGCCATCACGGGAGACGGGACGCATCTGTTGAAAGTCAGGACGGACAATGCCGCAAGTCTTGAGAAGCTCCTTGCGAAGATTCAATCCTGGGGGGGTGTCACCAAGACGACAACCAGCGTAGTGTTGTCGACGGCGAAAGAGACGTTGCGCATCAAAATTCATAATCACAAATAACTCTTCACTTTTCCAAAGGAGTACTATGGCTACCGTCAAAACGAAGACGTCGACGAGTGTCGACAAGGTCTTTAAGACGATTAAAGACCGCGAAGTCAGAGTCATCGATTTGAAATTCACCGACCTTCTCGGCCAGTGGCAGCATTTTTCGGTCACCACGAGTGAATTTAGCGAAGAGGTATTCGAAGACGGCATTGGGTTCGACGGGTCCAGTATTCGCGGGTTTCAGAAGATTCATGAAAGCGACATGATTCTTTTTCCGGATCCCGATTCCGCATTTGTTGACCCCTTTACCGCCGTTCCGACACTCAGTTTGATCTGCGACGTCGCAGACCCCATTACGCGTGAGAATTATTCGAGAGACCCTCGCAACATTGCCAAAAAGGCGGAGTCCTATTTGAAAAGCACCGGCATTGGCGACACGGCATTCTTTGGTCCGGAGCCAGAATTCTTTATTCTCGACAACATCCGGTTCGACCAATCCTACCATTATGGGTATTACTATATCGACTCCGAGGAAGGATTCTGGAACAGTGGGTCCAACGGCGAAGCAAATTTGGGCCACAAACCGCGTTATAAGGAAGGATATTTCCCGACGTCGCCGATTGATAGCTTGCAGGACCTCCGCACAGAAATGGTGCTGGTTTTAGAATCCATCGGCATTCCGGTTGAAGTGCATCACCATGAAGTTGCCACAGCCGGCCAGACAGAAATTGACATGAAGCGCGATACTCTGAAAAGAAT
>CAYNRS010000361.1:0-3221 GCA_964399565.1 uncultured Ignavibacteriaceae bacterium | reverse complement strand
GCTGTCGCACACAATCCACTCTGCATGCTCGAGAAAAGTGTGACGGGGAGTCGTCTCAAACGGAGGTTTGCTTCCCCGCCAAATGGGAAATGTGTTTATCCAGGCATGAAGCTCGAGCCCGAGCCGATGGGCCTCCTCTATGGAGAATTGCAGGGGGTCCCAGGCAGGGTCTTTTCCCAGAGTGTCGGTCAGAAGCATCGACCAGGGCTCATGCTTCGACTGATAAAAAGCGTCACCGTTGCCACGGACCTGGAAGAATACCATGTTCAATTTTGCTCCACGCGCCCTTTCAAAAACTTCTTGAATACGTTTCTTTCCTGCTTCAGGGTTTCTTCTTGTTTCCTCGTTGGCGTATTCAAAACGGGACATCCAAACGCCACGGGCCTCTCGCTTACCCGTGAAAACTTCCCGTCCGCAACCTGTAAGAGCAACCGTGACAACTACAAATACTTGTCGAGCACACCTGGATGAAATGACCACGAAAACAAAATTAATCAAGAGTTGAGGTAATAGCAACATAGCTGAGACCTTGTCAAGGCTCTTGGAAGATCAAATTGAAACCTTGACATGGTTAACCCGTATGCGCGCTAAGTCGCTCACGGTAACCTTGTCAAAGACTCGACAAAGCTCCATTCATGCTTGCCAAGGTCTGATTGCTTTTTTTTGTTTGGAGTATTCAAACTTTCTCCTTAACGTGTGTCGGTTTTGGCATGAGCTCAACTCAACATGTTGTCGAGAAATGGACAAGCAGGACACTCCGCCTGGGCGTGTGGTTAAGCGGAGGCTTGATGGTGACAGGAATACTTTGGACCTCAGTCCATTCTCATCCGGTCCCCCCCGTTACACCAACCATGTCGGAATTGTTTTCTCTTTCCCGTCCTTTTGATGCGATGAGTGTCTTAATTCTTGGCCTTCTTTTGCTCATGCTCACGCCAATCCTGAGGGTCCTTACAGCCATCGTCGGATTTGTTACGGAAAAAGATTGGACCTTCACGGCGATCTCACTGACTGTCTTTCTGATGCTCCTCGGAGAGCTGGTGTATTCTCTTAGGTGAATTTTCCAACCTGCTGAATCATGATTCTCACAGACAAACAAATTATCCGTGAAATGGAGCGCGGGACAATTGTTATCAGGCCATTTCAGCGGAAATTTCTCGGTTCCAACAGTTACGATGTCCACCTCGGCAAATGGCTGGCGATGTACAAGGATGAAATCCTCGACAGCCGTCACCACAACAAAGTTCATTATTTCGAAATACCGAAAGACGGCCTGATCCTGGTTCCGAGCAAACTGTATCTTGGAGTGACAGACGAGTACACGGAAACTCATGCTCACGTGCCATTCCTTGAAGGAAAAAGCAGCATTGGCAGGCTTGGCATAGACATCCATGCAACCGCAGGCAAGGGCGATATCGGTTTTTGCAATACATGGACGCTCGAAATTTCAGTGAGACAACCGGTTCGAATCTATGCGGGTATGCCCATCGGTCAGTTGATTTATTTTGAGGTTTCTGGCGAAATCGAAGTCCCATACAACCGTAAGAAAGGCGCCAAATACAACAAACGCACGATCAAACCGGTTGAGTCAATGATGTGGAAAAATTTTAAGAAATCATGATGAGGTACGCATGAAAACTACCAAGCTGTTCCTTCTTGTATTCGTTCTGCCCTTCACCTTCATACACTCGCAGGAACGAGTCCCGGAGAAGCCGCTCTGGTCTCTCGACCTCCTCAACAATTATAGAGTCATTCCAAACGTTACCTACTCAGTTGCAACGGGATATGAATGCAAGCTTGATGCTTATGTCAGAAATAGCTCCGGGGCTCCGGTTCCTACGGTGCTCTTCATTCATGGTGGCGGGTGGGTCGCCGGCACGAAAGAATCAACTGTCATGAACATCTTTCCCTATCTCGAAATGGGCTTTTCGGTTATCAATGTTGAATATCGATTGGCAAAGGTGGCCCTCGCGCCGGCAGCGGTTGAGGACTGCCGACTTGCCCTGCGATGGATTTTCAAAAATGCGAAAACCTACGGTTTCGACACGACAAAGGTCGTTGCCACAGGTGGCTCGGCGGGAGGACACCTAGCATTGATGACGGGGATGCTCGATGCTTCCGCAGGCCTTGATTGGCCGAAGGACTGGGATGGAGCAACACACAACCTGAAAATTGCCGCCATCATCAACTGGTTTGGCATTACCGATGTCAACGATTTGCTCCCGGGTGTCGTAACGCCCAATTATGCCGCGGCGTGGTTGGGGAGTCAGCCGAATCGCGAGGAAATTGCAAAACGTGTTTCGCCGCTGACGTACGTCAGAAAAAACCTTCCGCCGATTTTTCTCCGTGCACGGGGATAAAGATCAGCTTGTTCCTTACAATCACGCGGTACGACTGCATGAGGCGCTCACGAAGGCCGGCGTTGTGAATCAGCTGGTCACGATTCCGGGAGGCAAGCATGGCGGGTTTTCCCCTGACGAGATGCTCAAAATCTATTCGGGTATTCGCGAGTTCTTGAGAAAACAGGGCATCCTTCAGTAATGACGTTTCGGCTGTGGCTCGGTCAGAAAACGTATACGCCCAGAGGGTATTGCTATCATTCTTGATGCTGAGCGGTTGCATTCATCGAGAAATCGTCCGCCCGGAATACCTGTTGTTCGACAAAGAAAAGGATATTAGTGTTACACTATTCGATGGCAGAACCGTACGGTTCGAAAAAGATAATTATGAAGTAATCACGCGAGATTCTTCTTACACACTCAAGGGGCGGGGTCGAATCATCGCAGGTTCCTGGGTGGAAAAATTTCGCCTGTTCGAAGGCCAAATAGCTTTCCAAGAAATTCAACGCGTGGAAGTATCTGAAACGACGTTCATCGGCTACATTGGGCAAGTACTTTTTCTTGGAAGCGCCGCGCTCTTGTTGATCTTCTTCTTCATTCTCCGAGATCTCCGGATTGACGTTGGGTAATTTCATCGAGAGTATCCGCAGCGTTCAGCGAAATCAGAATTCATTGCTCTGCATTGGACTGGACGTTGACCAACAGAAAATACCGCAGCATTTACAACACTCGAATGATCCAATTCTCGAATTCAATAAACGCATCATTGAAGCCACCCACGACCTCGTCTGCGCTTATAAACTCAATCTCGCTTTCTATGAGAATCAAGGAGCTGCCGGCTGGGAGAATATTCGCAGGGCCCTCTGTGTCGTACCAAAGGACATC
>CAYNRS010000360.1:0-3223 GCA_964399565.1 uncultured Ignavibacteriaceae bacterium | reverse complement strand
CGATATCATGCCTAGTCTCGTGGGCTCGGAGATGTGTATAAGAGACAGAATCTATAGATTGAGATGAAATACCTCATCGCCCGTTTTCTCGAGGCTTCTCATGTTGACCCAGTTTATCTCATCATCGGCATTGTCGACGTCATGTCAGTATTCCTGTGGAGAAGGCTCAAAGGAGGTTTACCAGAATGGCAAAGGTCGCTGTCTAAAGCCGTGATTATTGTTGCGATTGTGTTGACCGCAGCTGCCTTATATAAGCACTTTGGACTCATCAACGACTGGAAGGAATTGAGACCCGATTGGAGCTTCAAACTCCTGTTTTTGATGACTCCTTAGTCACAATTCAGAGACAAAATCCAACGCTTCGTTTGACCTTCAGATTCATTCGCAAATCCTCGGCAGCGTGAAACCTGTTTGCCTTCGCGTTTCTTTCATGCTATTTCATTGTTAGTCGAGATACTCTGAAAGTCAGACCTTCCTCCTTCTCCGGGGCTTTCCCATCTGTTTCTTTCTTGCCGTTTCGCACATCTCGGCGTACATTGCATCCCCTTCAACAACCATGAAACGCCAATTGCCAATGCTCTTCGCGGTCTCTCCATTAACTGAACCGTCCTTTGAACGCGACCGCAGCGAAATCCCGGACCATTTCAAATGGAATCTTGCCGAAATCTATCCCTCCGATGAGACCTGGAGAAAAGAAAAGGATCGGATTGTAGGCATTGTTCCAAGAATTTCTGATTTCCGAGGAAACCTGGGGAAGTCGGCGAATGACCTTTACGTTTGCCTTGATTTTGCCAGCTCATTAACAAAGGAGCTTACCCGTCTCTACGCATACGCCTCCATGAACTCCGACCAGGACACGCGGGATTCGAAATATCTCGGTTTTCAACAGGAGATGACGCAGGTCTATGCAGACTTCAGCGCAAAGGCGTCTTTCATCGAGCCGGAAATCCTCAAAATCAGCAGGGAGAGCGTTGGCAACTTCCTCACTCAGGAAAAGCGGCTTGAAGTCTATCGACACTACCTTGACGATATCCAGCGCAGACAGGCTCACACCGGGACTGAAGGCGAAGAGAAGATCATCGCCGACGCAACACTCATGGCTGACGGGCCCCAGAACATCTACGGCATTTTTTCCAACGCCGAGTTCCCTTTTCCTGAGGTCGCACTGGATGACGGAAAAACAGTTAAACTCGACCATTCTGCATTTGCGCTGCACCGAACTGCTCGAAATCGGGACGACCGCAAGAAAATTTTCGCCGCCTTTTTCGGCAAAAAATATGAATTCCGCCGCACGTTTGGTACTCAGATCTACGCTGAGGTCAAAAAGAATATGTTTTTTCAACGCGCAAGAAAGTACGGGTCGTGCCTCGAAGTCGCCCTCGATGCGCACAATATCCCGGTTCAGGTCTACCACAGTCTCGTTGAAAATGTCAATGCCCATATTGGGACTTTTCATCGCTACCTCAAATTGCGCAAACGCATCCTTGGGCTTGACGAGCTGCATTACTACGACCTCTACACGCCGCTTGTTGCGGACGTCGATTTGAAGTATTCTGTTGAAGAAGCGCAACAACACATTACCGCCTCACTTGTCCCGCTTGGCGGGGATTACATCGCCGTCGCGAAAAAAGCATTCGCTGAGCGCTGGGTCGATATGTTTCCGACGGACGGCAAACGCTCGGGCGCCTACTCCAACGGTTCGGCGTACGACGTCCATCCTTACATGCTCATGAACTACAACGGCAAATACGACGACGTGAGCACGCTGACACACGAACTTGGCCACACTATGCACAGTTATTTGTCGAACAAAACCCAACCATATCCGACGTCTCAGTACCCTATTTTCGTCGCGGAAGTCGCCTCAACCTTCAACGAAGCCCTTCTCATCGATTACATGTTAAAGACCATTGACGACGACAAGGTCAGACTCTCTCTGCTCGGCAATTATCTCGAAGGGTTTAAAGGAACGATATTCCGACAAGCACAGTTCGCCGAATTTGAGCTGAGAATTCACGAGCTTGCCGAAAAAGGGGAATCCCTGACGGGCGACAGTCTATGCCAGCTGTATGACGACATCACCAAACGATATTACGCTCACGACCAGGGAATATGCATCGTTGACGACGAAATCAAAGCTGAATGGGCGTACATACCTCATTTTTATTACAATTTCTATGTCTACCAGTATGCTACATCGTTCACGGCGTCGGCGGCGTTGTCGGAGCAAGTGCTGGCGGGAGAGAAAGAAGTCACGAAGCGCTTTCTCGAATTCCTTTCTTCGGGTGGATCCGACTATCCGATCAATCTCCTGAAAAAAGCAGGAGTGGACATGACGACTTCTGCGCCGTTCGAGTTCGCGATGAAAAAGATGAACCGGATCATGGACGGGATGGAGAAGATACTTTCGCGTTTAGATTAATTTTTGCCACGACTTTAAAGTCGTGGCAAAAAACCATAATCGCAAAAACATGAAATCCTCTGTCTCCATCATTCTCCTCGCCGCCGGCGGCTCAGCGCGTTACGGCAGCCCCAAGCAGTTGATTCCCTTCAAAGGCCAAACGCTTCTGCGTCATCTTACGGAAGTGTGCGTTTGTTCAAAAGCCAAATCGGTGCACGTTGTCCTCGGCGCGTTTGCCGATTTGCTGAAGCTTCAGCTTCTGGGTTTGCAAATCCAGGTGATTCACCATACCCGATGGCACGAGGGCTTGAGCTCGTCACTCCGTGTTGCAATAAAAGCCCTCCCGAAATCGACCAAAGCTGTCGTCATCGTCCTTTGCGACCAGCCTCACGTTTCCACGCCGTTGCTCGACAAGATTATTGACGTGTATCTCTCAAAAGGGACACCAATCGTTGCGAGCGAATATGGCAACTCGCTCGGTGTGCCAGCACTTTTCGAAAAGAGACTGTTTCCTGAGCTCTTGAAACTCTCGGGAGACAGAGGCGCAAAACAGGTCATTCTGAAACACAGAACCAGGGCTGCATCCATTCCATTCCCACAAGGAACAATCGACATCGACAATCCCGGAGACAAAATCTAATTTCTCGACATCCTAGGAGATTCTTATGAAACGCTCTCTCATCGTTGCATCTCTTGTCTTCTTTATGTTCTCCGTTTCAGCATCTCAAAAACCACGCGCCCGCGACCTTGGAATTCCTTTTGATGGAACTCCAGGAAAAAACAACGCCATTACCGATGTCGCAGGAGATCGGAAGAGCGTCG
>CAYNRS010000359.1:0-3225 GCA_964399565.1 uncultured Ignavibacteriaceae bacterium | reverse complement strand
GCACATCGATTTTGGCGGCGGGTTCGGCGTTCAATACACCAACGCCATCCGCCATGAAGCCCAGCACGTGGAGGACCATGGCTCCCCACCTGTACCGACATCCGCTGAATTCGTTGCTTCCATACTGCCGGTGCTGGGGCAATCGGGTTGCACGATATGGCTTGAGCCCGGCCGTTCGATTGTTGCGGACGGAGGCATCCTGCTAACCAGAGTGTTATACACGAAGGAGAATGGGTCGAAGAAATTTGTCGTCGCCGACGCCGGCATGACCGACCTGATTCGCCCGAGTTTGTACAATGCACATCATCAGATCGTTCCCGTGAAAATCGAAACGTATGAAAGTGAGAAGGTTGACGTCGTTGGCCCGATATGCGAAACGGGCGATTTCCTGGCGAGAGATCGCTTGCTGTTGAAAGTCAAGCCGGGCGATTATCTTGCCGTCCTGACGACCGGCGCCTACGGGTTTGTGAACACGTCGCATTACAATGCGCGCCCGCGCCCGGCAGAGATTCTGGTGAACGGCGATCGTGTGCGGGTCGTGCGTCGGCGGGAAACGTTTGAGGATTTGCTGTGAGACCTTTCGAAGGATTTCTTTGTCTTACATTTGTCCTTCGAAAGGTTCAATCGATCAACGAGTTCACCTTCCGAAGGTCGTGAGCACAATTGTGAGCCTTCGGAAGGTCAATGGGAAGGAGCCTTTATGAAACTGCATGACGTTGCCGTGGTTGGAGCGACGGGCCTCGTAGGCCGCGCGATGGTTGCTGTGATGGAAGAACGAAAGTTCCCCCTCAACAGACTTGTTTTGCTGGCGTCCGAGCGTTCGGTGGGACATGAGATCGCTTTCAACGGCAAACCATACCCAGTTCACAAGCTCGAGCCCGAGCGGTTTAAACACATCGAGTACGTTCTTTTTGCCGCAGGTGCCACCGTGAGCGCCACGTACGCCCCGATCGCGGCGGTGAAGTACGGCGCCATCGTCATTGACAACAGCAGCAGTTTCCGTCTCGATGAGAAAGTCCCGCTCGTCGTTCCCGAGGTGAACAGAAAGCAGATTTTCAAACACAGCGGCATCATCGCCAACCCAAACTGTTCCACGATTCAAATGGTCGTCGTGCTCAAGCCTTTACACGACGCGTTCAAAATCAAGCGCGTCGTTGTCTCGACGTACCAATCAGTGACTGGCGCCGGCAAGCGGGGGTATGACCAACTGCATGACGAGTTGGCGGGAAGGACACCCAAGGAAAAGAAGTTTCCTCACCAGATTGCGTTTAACGCACTTCCCCATATCGACATCTTCTTCGACGACGGGTATTCGAAGGAAGAATTCAAGATGATGAACGAGACAAGAAAGATCATGGGCGAGAACATCAACGTTACGGCAACATGTGTCCGCATACCCGTTACGGGCGGGCATAGTGAATCCATCAACATCGAGTTCGAAAAGAAATGCACTCCCGACGCAGTGCGTGAAGCCCTTCGAAGCGCCCCTGGCGTTGTGGTGCAGGACGACCCTAAGAACAATGTATATCCCATGCCTATCAGCGCCTCCGAAAAGAACGAGGTCTTTGTGGGGCGTATCAGAAAAGATGAAACTGTGAAGAACGGCATCAACCTCTGGGTTGTTTCAGACAACGTTCGCAAAGGGGCGGCGACGAATGCGGTCCAAATCATGGAAGCGCTGGCACTAGGCAAGTGAAGCGACAGAATGGAGTAATGGATTCTTGGAGTAATGGATAAATGAAATCAAACGGACATTTCAGAGCCTCAAGCATCTATGCTGTCTTGATCTCTCTTTTGTTCCTCGCCTGCGCCACTGATAAAAAGCCTGTCGATATTGTAACTTTCAAAGTTAGAGGCGAGGTCGTGTCAATTGACCCGAAGGCAAAACGGGTGACCATTTCTCACGAGGAGATTCCCAATTACATGATGGCGATGACGATGCCGTTCAAGGTGAAGGATTCGACATTACTCGGACACGTTGCTATCGGTGATTCTGTCCAGGGCACGTTGGCGGTCTCTCGTTCAGAAAGCTGGCTCGAGACACTTTTCGTGATTGGAAGAGGAGAGCCAAAAAAAGAAATGCTTGCCGAGGATATCCGCATCGCCCATCTTTTCCAAAAAGGCGCGCCGCTACCTGACCTCGAGTTCCTCAATCAGGATAAGAAAAAAATACGCCTTGGCCAATTCAAGGGTAAGGTGTTGGCTCTGTCGTTCATTTATTCCCGCTGCCCGTTGCCGGACTTTTGCATCAGAATGAGCGATTATTTTGCCCGGATTCAGCGAGAACTCAAGAAAGACGCATCGCTCAACGGAAAATGGCATCTTTTCAGCATCTCGTTTGATGCGAAATTTGATTCTCCTGATGTTCTCAAGAAATATGGAAAGAACTATGGTGCCGATTTCACCGTTTGGGATTTCCTAACTGCCGGTGAGGCAACTATCGAACGATTCACCGACGGCTTTGACATGGTGATCCAGAGCGAGCAGGGTGGCATCTTCAATCACAACCTGCGGACAGCAATTCTCGACAAAGACGGGAATCTCATGGAAAAAATTATCAGCAACGAGTGGAGACCGGAAGAAGTGGCGGAGAAGATGAAGAAATTGATGGTCCGTTAAACCAAAAGGATATCATTGTCACTCCGTCGGATTTTAAGACGGAGTCCAGAACGAAGCCGATTTCTGGATTCCCGCTTAAAATCCGCGGGAATGACAGACTCTACAATATGAAACTCGATTTTCGACAACGTATCAAACAAGGTCCGATTCTCTGCGACGGCGCGATGGGAACGCTGCTCGATTTGTACGAGTACAACGAGCTGCCGCATGAGATACAAAACATCAAAAACCCCGACATCGTCGAGCGCATCCATCGCGAATACATTGATGCAGGGGCCGAGATCATTCAGACCAACACGTTCTCGGGTAACCGACTGCGCCTTGCTCAGTTTCACCTTGAAGATAAGGTGGTGGACGTAAATCGGGCTGGCGTTGAAATCGCGCGGCGTGCGGCAGGAAATTCCGTTTATGTCGCCGGTTCAGTGGGTCCGACGGGTAAACTTCTTGAACCGATCGGAAAACTGAAACTCTTGGCAGCGAGAGACGCGTTTAAACAACAGATCGAGGTCCTGATAGAAGCCGGCGTTGATCTTTTGATTCTCGAAACATTTGTGAGTCTCACAGAACTTGATGAAGCGATCACAGCCGCCAAAGAACTCACAAAGA
>CAYNRS010000358.1:0-3226 GCA_964399565.1 uncultured Ignavibacteriaceae bacterium | reverse complement strand
CGGAAAACGAGCGGTCAGAACTCTTCGTGTCCCATCCGATGGCACGGCTGCTCTTTTCCGATTGCCGGGCAATGAACTGTTTGACCGTCGCTTCGTTGAGATATCGTTTTCCGCCGTACGTCCCGCCATTCAACAGCATTTGCAGAAAGATGGTGAGGTCAGACGTTGTCGAGAACAATCCTGCATGGCCTGAAACTCCTCCAAGCACTGCCGCATTTTCATCATGCACGCGGCCGCGGACCGCAATGCCGGTTCGTTGCCAGAACGTGTCCACTTCAGTTGGCGCAATACGATCCCAGAGAAATGACGGAGGATTGTACATTGTGTTTCGCATGCCGAGCGGCTTGAAGAAAACCGAGTCGACGTATTTGTCCAGCCCTACTCCCGCAATTTTCTCTATGAGCTTTCCAATGGTGACCAGACCGAGGTCGCTGTAGATCGTGGAATCTCCAGTCTTATAGACAAGCGGAGAAGCGAACACGGAATCGACCACGCATTGCGGAGTTGTGCAGAAATCATAAAAACGGCGCCACGCCGGCAAGCCGCTGTTGTGCACCATGAGATTGTACAGCGTGATGTTCCCTTTTCCCGCTTGCGCGAATTCCGGAATGTGTTTTACAATCGGGTCTCTCAAATTCACTTTGCGTTCATCGACCAGCCTCATAACGGCGCTCGTCGTTGCGATCACTTTGGTCACCGATGCGAGGTCGTATATTGTGTTTTCGTCGACAGATTTCGAGTACACACCGTAATCGAAAAAGCCATACCCTTTGTTGTGAACGACGATACCATTTTTTGCAACAAGCAAAACGGCTCCGGGAAACGCTGAATCCTTTGCGGCAAAGTTTATCACATCATCAACCTGTCTGAGTTTTTGCGAATCGAACCCTGCCTCTTCTGGAACGCCTTCACGCAACGTAAGCTTCGGGTATTCCACTCCCTCGCCATACTTAAAAAGGCCCGGAATCGTAATTGGTAATTTTCCTTTTGCGGGCTCTTCGGCGAAGAGCACTTCAGCCGCGGCTTGTTGCATACATTCAGCGTCGGAATACGTGCAAACGTAAGCGTCGAACGTCGGCAATTCCATAGCGACGTAAGGATTCCCCCACGCTATGCCGACCATCGGTTTGCCAAGTGTTGAGAGGTTTTTCACAAGAGCGACCTGCGTGCTGTCGACAAACCCCGTCATTTCCCCGGAACGTGTATATAAATGAAGTTGAACGAGCAGCATGTCAGCGCGTTTTGCCCTTGCAACAGTCGAGTCATAATCGAGCTGGTTGCTGTTGGAGCCTATTCTGGACCATGCCGTTCTCCCGCGCCGTTGTTGTATCAAGGAATGAAATGCCCGGCCGTCGGAAAGATCTTCTGAGTCGGAGATGATGATATCGAGGATTTTTGACGTGTCAACCTTGGATAACGGGAGGATGTTCTTCTGATTACCCAACACTGTCACTGCATTGCGCGCGATGTCGAGCGCAAGCAGTTGATGCTCGGGAGCCCCAACGACATCTCCAACTTTGTTCACATCGACAAAACGATTTTGATCAAGGCCCATGCGCTGTTTCACTGCCAGCAGCTTCCGGACGGAATGGTCGATGCGTTCGAGGGAGATCTCGCCTCTTTTTACAGCCGCGACGATCGCATCGATGGCGATATCCACATCCACCGGCATGAGGACAACATCTGCGCCTGCTTTCACAGAAAGAACGGCGGCTTCTCCTGGAAGATATTTTTCCGAAACTCCCCTCATTTGAAGCGCGTCGGTGACGATAAGGTCTGCAAACTGAAGTTCGTTCTGTAAAAGAGTTGTCGACACGTTGCGCGAAACCGTTGCCGGAATTCCGACGACCGTATCATAAGCGGGGACCGATGGGTGGCCAACCATGACGGAAAGGGCGCCGGCACGAATGGCTTCCTTGAAAGGGGGCAGCTCGACGGATTGCAGTCGTTCTTTCGTGAGATTTAAGACGGAGAGTCCGACGTGTGTGTCAGTGTCCGTATCGCCGTGGCCGGGAAAGTGCTTTATCGTTGCGATCATCCCGCCGTCCTGCGTGCCCCGGACAAAAGCGGTTCCCATGTTGGTAACGAGTTTCACGTCGTCTCCGAAAGCGCGCGTGTTGATGACGGGGTTTTTTGCGTTATTATTAATGTCCAGTACAGGCGCGTAATTTTGATGTACGCCGAGTGCGAGACCTTCCAGGGCTGTCACTCTCCCCATCTCATACGCGTATTTTGGGTTGTGCGTTGCCCCCAGTGCCATCGCGCGGGGAAAAGTCGTTGACTGCCTCACTCTCATGCCAACGCCATATTCGAAATCTCCCGCTATCAACAAAGGGACCTCGGCGAGTTTTTGCAATTTGTTCAGCTGGACAGCGTATTCATAGACGTCGCCAATGGAAAATACGAAGCTGCCGATTTTTCGCTTTGCTGCGAGGCGTTCCAATTCCTGCCAATGATCCGATTTTTCAGCGTAATATCGTCCCAATGTCCAGTAACAAATCAGCTGGGACACTTTTTCCTCAAGCGGCAGGCGTTGCAGCGTTGATTCTACCCAGTGAGATGACGTTGGTCTTGTTTGAGATGGCTTGGGGACTGAACCGGCGCAACCGAACAGCAGCAGTCCGATAGGGGCGCAAAAGGGGAGGAGTTTTTTCATGGAGTCGAGATCGGAAGAATGAGAAAAACGAAGTTTGAGACCAGAAAAACTTACGAAAGTATGTGGGGAGATACAACGGGAAAAAGGCTGATTGTAAGCGACTCCCCGGTCGAATGCCGAACACTGCTCTTAGCGTACGGCCACGAAGGGCGAATGACAACATGTTCAGTGATTCGTCCCATCCGATCTCTTTTCTTCGCCATCAGACAAAAAGAATGCCGCGGTGCGGAAAAGTCATTTGTTGATTTTGCCTACTTCAATAGATAAGTTTAAAAAATTGCACAGGCAAAGAGAATAATCATGAACAGACCAAGTAAATTCGCGACTACAAAACGATTTAGTTTTTCTTTCATTTGCTTCCTCTTGATACTTGTCCCGCCACTTCAGACTCAAACGATGAAAGGGAAAACCGACAAGTTTCTCACGAAGAAACTTGCCGAGGTCGCAAAAAGCTTCAACGGAGTTTATGGCATTTATGTCCGCAATCTCAAAACCGGTGTGACGGCAGAAATCAACGCCGACACGCTCTTCCCTACCGCCAGCATGATCAAAGTGCCGATACTCTGTGCT
>CAYNRS010000357.1:0-3239 GCA_964399565.1 uncultured Ignavibacteriaceae bacterium | reverse complement strand
GGCGTGCTTGAGGGAAAACGCTCCATCAGGGCTTCGTATTGACGCCGTGCCTCTTGCCTGTTGTTGTTTTCCATGAAAACTTCGGCCCTTAAGAACATCGCCTCCGGCATCACATCCGTTTCGTTGAATTCCTTTTCTATTCGGCCGAGAACGGCGAATGCGCGTTCGTTCTTTTTTTGCCGATTGTAGATCGCGGCTGCCTCAAGGAGAGCTTGCGAAGCTATCTTCTTGCCAGCCTGCGGGAGGTTCGCGGCTCGTTCAAAGGTAAGCGCTGCGCCGGAAAATTCTCCCTGTGCCTCCTGACATTTTCCCCACCAGTAGAAGGCCGTCGCCGTGTTTGAGGATTTCGGGTATCTTTCTGTGAACAACATGTATTCGCGCATCGCCTCACTGTATTTCCGCTGCGAGTACAGCAGCTCGGCTTTTTTTAAATACAACGCTTCGGCCATTGCCGCGGTGTAACTCTCCTTTGCGTAGGCGTCGATGACCGCCAACGCCTGGTCCGGTTTTCCTTGTGCGACGAGACAGTACTGAATCCCTGTCACGGCGTCGAGAACGTAATCGCTTTGTGGAAATTGCTGAATGACTTCACGGTAGGATTTTTCAGCTGCACCATATTGCTGCAAATTGTAGTACGAATCTCCAAGACTGTAGTGTGCTCGCGCCAACAACTCACTTCCCGGATAGTTCGCAATCAACTTCTGGAACTCTTTGATCGCATCCAGAAAGATTTTCTTCTGAAAGTTGATCCACCCAAGTGCATACTGAGCATCATCGGCAAGACCGGATTTCGGAAAATTCTTGATCAACGTCGAGAACTGCTGGTAGGCTTCGGCGTTGTCTCCCTGGCGCACGAACGCCTGCGCAAGTTGATATTGGGCATAATCTGTTTCTTCTTTGGAAGGATATGCCCGAATGACTGTCCGATAGGCCGCAACGGCCTTTTTGTAGTCTTTTTCGAAGAAATAGGAATCTGCCAATCTCAACCTGGCATCGAACAAGAGTTTTCCGCTTGGATAGCCTTGGATGAGTTTTTCAAAGGTTTCTGCGGCCTTGTCGAATCGATTGAGTTTAAAGTACGCCCAGCCGATGCCATAAAAGGCATCTTCTTTCTTCTCAGAGGAAGAAACGCCCTCATAGGCTTTCACTGCCATTTCATAGTTGCCGCGTTGATATTCTGATTCGGCCAGCCAGAATTGGGCGAGGGAGGACTTTGGATGTTTGGGATACGTCTCAATAAACGTTCGGAAGGAGGCTGCCGCCTCTTTGTACATCTTCAGTTTCAAGAGACACCACGCCACTTGAAAGCTTGATTCAACCTTGGTCTCGAACAAGGCGTCCGGCGATGTGAGCGCTTTTGCGTACTCCTCCAAGGCTTCCCGGTAATTCGTTTCGGCAGCGAGACACTCACCAAGCATCCTTCGTGCGTCTGCCAGAACATCGCTCGAAGGATATTCCGATGCAATTCGCTGAAAATACGGCTTAGCTTCGGACAACTTGTTGGCCTCATAGAGAAGCACGCCGGCTTCGTACAACGCATTGTCAGCGAAATCACCCTGCAGTTTCCGCTCAACGACCTCGGCAAAGGTCTTTATCGCGACCTGACTATTTCCCGAAAATTTTTCAGCTACACCTCTTCGGAACAACCCCGCATGTGCGAGGTCGTCATCGAGGCCTGTCAGGCGGTCGAAAGTCTGTGTAGCTTTGCGATATTCCTTGAGTTTCAACAATGTCCAGCCGAGGGCATAGACGACTTCGCGACCGAGCTTGTGTTGAGGATAATTCGTGAGGAAGGTTTCGTACTTGTTTTGCGCGACGAAATATTCTCCCAGTTGGTAATGCGCTTCCGCGATCAGATAATCCGCCTCTCCGCGCTCCTCCGTTTGTTGAATTGTCGCCCTGAGCCTTGTGAGTTCGTTAATGGCTTTGCGATATTCTTTTGCGTAGTAGAGGCATTCCCCAATGCGGACTTTTGCGGCTGGGGCAAGTTTGCTTTCGGGGAACTCCTGAATCAACCTGTTGTACGACTCTATCGCCCGGTCATAACGAGGTTTACGTTGGTGCAGCTGACCGATGGAGTAGAGCGCATAGTCTCTCAAACGATTGTTCGGATAATTCTCGTTTGCAAGAGAGTAATACTTGAGTGCGTTGTCAGAGTCTTCGCTTTTATTATACGCTTCGCCAATCCAGTACGCTGCCTCCCCCGCCATATCGCTTTGTGGAAATCGATCCAGGACTGTCTTGAATGCCCCGACGGCTTCATCCGGTTTCTTCATTTTAAGTCGACTCTCGCCGATTCTGAAGAACGCATCGCTGGCCATCGGAGACTTTGGATATTCGTTCACAAAGCTCGTGAACCCGCGAATTGCAACATCAAATTTCTGGAGTTGGAACGCACACTCGCTTCTCAAGAACGAAGCATCCATTCGCTTGAGGCTTTGTGGGTACTGCGCAATAAATTTTTCGAATTGCTGCGAGGCGAGTTGATACAGTCCATCCTTGTAAAGGCCATACGCGAACGTATATTCCTGTTCTTCGGAGACGGTCGCAACCGGAGTTGTGCCGGGCTGAGCTGGAACTGGATTCGGGAAGAAGAGAAGTTGAGCTGAAAAGAGGAGCCACAAGGAAAGCGATTTCGCCCGTCCCTCCACATCCCCCTTATTCAAAGACATCACCATTCCTTGAGTTTATGTAGTCTCTTAAAGTAGTCTTTGAGACGAGAACTTTAACGCTTTAATTTAAGGCAAACGCTCATGGATGTCAAGAAAATCAACATGAAAAAACGCTAACAACCCCTCAAACCAACAATGAGACACGAAGATAAAGGAGGTTGTGAAGCAGGAGCGAAAACGAGGTTTTAGTCTAATTAGTTTGCCGCCGCCCGGAGATGGAAGCGGGGGATCTTGACTTTGAATTGTTCACCAGAGCGTCGCTGCATCAAATAGGTGCCTTCCATGAAACCTTCCATCGTTTCAAGAACTGAGAAGCTGTTGTAGTCGTGCGACTGGCCCGGCAAGATCGTGGGTTGTTTGCCGATGACACCTTCGCCCTGAACTTCTTTCACTGTTTCTTTCGTGTCGTGGATGAACCAATGGCGACGCAACAGCTGGACAGGTTCGTTGGTTGTGTTTTCGATTTTGATGAAGTATGCGAACACGAACTTGTGCGCAATCGCATCAGACTGTCCGTCGAGATAGACGGGGCGGTCGGATTCATCACGCTTAACCGGCCTGACAAGC
>CAYNRS010000356.1:0-3254 GCA_964399565.1 uncultured Ignavibacteriaceae bacterium | reverse complement strand
ATCCAACGATGACCGCCTGCGACGCCGCCGCAAGGAGCACGTCGGATTCCGAGATTCCACCGACCCCCTTGTGAATGACATGGACATTGACTTCCTTTGTCGATAGTCGCAGCAAAGAATCCGCCAACGCTTCCACTGACCCGTCCACGTCGCCCTTGACGATCACAAGCAAGTCCCGGACCTGGCCCTCCTTGATCTGTTTTGAAATGTCGTCCAGGGTGATGCGCCGTCGCTGCCGGAAATCCTGCTCCCGCTTCAGTTGTTGCCTGCGGAGGCTGATCTCTCGTGTCTGGTGTTCGTCGGCCATCACAACAAAATCGTCGCCCGCCTGCGGTATGCCGTCGAAGCCGATCACTTGAACAGGCTGGGACGGTTTGGCTACTTCAACGCGCCGACCACGCTCATCGAACATTGCGCGAACTCTTCCGCTCCAGATGCCGCAAATAAACGAATCACCGATCCGCAACGAACCTTTTTGCACGAGAACGGTGGCGATAATTCCTTTTCCTTTGTCAAGTTCAGCCTCAACAACGGCCCCCCGAGACAGCCGATCGGGGTTCGCCTTCAAGTCAAGGATTTCTGCCTCAAGGAGAATCTTCTCCAGCAATTGATCCACATTTTTCCCCGTCCGGGCTGAGAGTTCCACTGACTGGTTCTTTCCGCCGTACTCCTCCACGAGGAGTCCTTTTTCAGCAAGTTGCTGCTTGATGCGTTCGGGATTGGCCTCGGGTTTGTCGGTTTTGTTGATCGCGACAACCATCGGAACGTTGGCTGCCTGCGCATGGCTGATGGCCTCAACGGTCTGAGGCATCACGCTGTCGTCTGCTGCCACGACGAGAACAACAATGTCCGTCACCTTTGCACCGCGGGCACGCATTGCAGTGAATGCCTCGTGGCCGGGAGTGTCGAGAAAAGTGATTTGTTTTCCCGTTGGCAACGTGAGTTCATAAGCGCCGATGTGCTGTGTAATGCCGCCGGCTTCGCCTGCGACCACGTTTGCACTGCGAATGTAATCCAGCAACGACGTCTTCCCATGATCCACGTGTCCCATGATCGTGACAACCGGGGGACGCGGTTTCAAGAGAGCCTCTTCATCTTCACCATCCTCAAGGACATCTGCTGCGAACTCTTCCTCGAAGGCGACCTGGAATCCAAACTCATCCGCCACAAGGGTGATTGTGTCCTTATCCAGACGCTGGTTGATGGAAACCATCATGCCCAGACTCATGACTTTCTGAATCACTTCGGCAACGGAGACCCGCATCATGTTGGCGAGCTCGCCCACGGTGACAAATTCCGTCACTTTCACTCTTGTTTTTTCCCGCTCGATTTCTTCCAGCAGACGCTGCTGCTCTTCCTCCCTCTTTTCCTTCTTCTTTTTGCGGAAGGTCGCACGAGATGCGGCCGGTACTTCCTCGATGCCCGCAAGCGTTTCCCGTATAGCCTTTTCCACTTCGACTTCATCCACTTCAGCGCGACGTACCTTCTTTCTTTTTCGCGCCTTCACTTCCTCGTCTTCAACCTCCACCGGTACTTTGACTTGCTTTACGTCCTCACGAATTTTTTTCTTCTTCTTTTTCTTCTTCTTCTCCTCTTCGACCTCGGTCGTCTCCGCTGCCGCGGCCGCCGGAGGAGCTATTTCCATCTTTCCCTTGATCTTGAGTCCGCGTTGCGGCCGAGCAACAAGTTTCTCCAGCGGAGAAGCTGCAGCTTCCTTTTTCTTTGCACCAGTTTTCACCGGAGATACTTCTTCTACCTGAGGCAGCGGGGCTTCAGCGGGAACTTCCTTGGCCCGCGCTACTACAGGCGAACTATCGACAACTTGTGTTTGAGCTCTTGCTTCCACAACCGCGACATGCGGCTGCTCGACGGGTTCCTCGACTTTCACAGGTGGGGGCGGAGCTTCTTCCTCCTTATGGGCAGGTTTCTTCTCTGCTTTCTCGGCAGGCTCTTTCTTACGAGTCGTCCGGAATTCCTGAACCTTCTTGTGGTGCCGGTCGGCAACATCCTTTTCCTTTTTGAAGTGCCCCGTGATGGCATGCATCATATCCTCTGTCACCACGCTCATGTGGTTCTTTACCTCATACCCCTTCTTCTTCAAAAACTCAATGATGGTGTCGCTCGACAGGTTCAATTCTGTCGCAAGCTTGTAGATTTTTGTTTTCTTCGCTGTCTCAGCCATGAGAATGCTTCTTAACGTTTTCCCGTTATTCAGTCGACGGATCTTCTTTGGCCTTTTCCTCTTGTTGCGGCCCGGCTGATTCCTGAACGCCGTTGCCGCTGGGTGCTGTCGGTTCGACCTGTTTCTCGGAAACCGTTGCTGTTTGCACAGAAGGAGTCGTGGGGGTTTCGTCTTCGTCCTCTATCTCAGCTTCCTCAAGACCTTTCTTCAGCATTGCAACAATCTCGTCAATCTTCTCCCGCTCCAGTCCGAACGTTTCCACAAGCAACTCCGGCTTCGCCTGAAGAACGTCACGAACCGTCTCATAACCCTCGTCGAAGAATTTGTGGAAGAGCAACTCTCCTAACTCCTCGCGGAATTCGGACAGATCCATATCGTACTCGTCCTCGCCACCTTCCTTCAGCACCTGAATCTCAAATCCGGTGAGCTTTGAGGCGAGACGTACATTCTGGCCGTTTTTTCCAATGGCAAGTGATACCTGGTCGTTTGCAACAAGGACTGTCGCTTTCTTGTTTTCAACATCGACTTGCAGCTCCTTAAGTTTGGCGGGAGCAAGTGCGCGCGTGATAAACACATTTGAGTCATCTGTAAAGTTGATGACGTCAATATTCTCGTTATTGAGTTCTCGCACGATCGCGTGAATACGGACGCCTTTCATACCGACGCAAGCTCCGACTGCATCAATGCGGTCGTCATGCGAAACGACGGCGACTTTAGCCCGATCGCCGGGCTCCCGCGCGATGCGTTTGATCTCGATAATGCCGTCGTAGATCTCGGGAATCTCGACCTCGAACAATCGCATAAGAAAGTGGGGGTCTGTTCGGGATATAATCACGACAGGATTTCCGGCGCCCTTTCGCACTTCCTTCACAATCGCCCTGATGGTGTCACCCTTCTTGTAGCGTTCCTTGTAAATCTGTTCGCTTCTGGGAAGGATAAGCTCGTTCTTGTTGTGAAGAACCAGGATTTCCCCTTTTCCTTTCCGGATCTGATAGATCTCTCCGACAACAATTTCCCCGATAGAGCCGGTGTACTCGTTATAAATCGCTTCCCGTTCAATTTCTTTGATTCT
>CAYNRS010000355.1:2608-3288 GCA_964399565.1 uncultured Ignavibacteriaceae bacterium | reverse complement strand
TCTGGGGCCGTGCGATCGGCTGGTATCTGATGGGTATTGTGGATGTGCTGGATTTCTTTCCGCGTCAGCATCCCAAGCGAGACACCTTGATTGCGATTCTCCGGAGAGCAGCAGAGGCCGTAGCCCGCTATCAGGATTCAGAGACCGGTTTGTGGTACCAAGTCGTAGACAAAGGCAGGCGTGATGGGAATTACTTCGAGACCTCTGCATCATGCATGTTTGCGTATGCGTTTGCCAAAGGCACACGCCTGGGCTATTTGAGCGAGGCGTTTCATACCGCCGGGCAACGTGCGTTCAAAGGCGTTGTTGAACACAAGATCAAAGCAGAACAAGATGACAACATCGAGCTAGTTGACGGAGTGTCCGTCGGAGGATTGGGTGGAAATCCCTATAGAGACGGGAGTTTCGAATATTACATCAGCGAGCCAAGACGCACAAACGACTTCAAAGCGTTAGGACCTTTCATTTTTGCGGCTCTTGAACTGGAAATGCGATAGACTTCTATGAAAACAAAAAGAACGAATCGACAAGTGACCCTCGACGACATCGCACAACGTTTGAAGGTCTCCAAGGTGACAGTCTCAAAGGCACTCCGCGGCCACCCGGATATCTCGGATGAAACTATCGCGAAAGTCAAAAGGATCACAAAGGACCTCGGCTACTACCCGAATTTCATGGCG
>CAYNRS010000355.1:0-2598 GCA_964399565.1 uncultured Ignavibacteriaceae bacterium | reverse complement strand
TCGAATGCCATTGGTGTCATCGTGCCGAAAATTGCACACTATTTTTTTGCCTCCGTGATCGAGGGTATCTACGATGCTGCCTTGACGAATCACAATGAAATCATTATGACAGTTTCGCAAGAGAATGCCGAACGAGAATTGCACCATGTGCGGTCTCTCGTTTCCATGCGCGTGGACGGGTTAATCATTTCCCTCTCCCAGCAAACGAAGGATTTCTCGATTTTCGAGGATGTACAGAGAATGGGCATCCCGGTAACATTTATGGACCGCATACCGCCGATGAAGGAATTCAATACAGTCGTTGCGGACGATTTCGGCGGCGCCCACGCAGCAACCTCCCATGCCATTACCATCGGCTACAGAAAAATCGCGCATCTCGCAGGCTTCCACCATACAAACATCGGAAAAGAGCGGCTGCGAGGGTT
Source organism: uncultured Ignavibacteriaceae bacterium (assembly GCA_964399565.1). Taxonomy (GTDB): domain Bacteria; phylum Bacteroidota; class Ignavibacteria; order UBA10030; family UBA10030; genus JACQPT01. Next base: position 2,173 of record CAYNRS010000355.1, on the reverse strand, counting down.
TGAAGCGGCGATGAAGGAACACGGTCTTGATGTGAAAAAGGAGTGGGTCATTCAGGGCGGCTTTGGTGAGGAAGACGGGTACAAAGGTTTCATGAAACTGTATGAGTCTGGCAAACTCCCCGAATTTGTTTTTGCGGTCACTTTCCCGGTGGCATTCGGTGTCTACAAAGCAGCCGGTGAGCTTGGGATCAAAATACCTCAGGATATTGACCTCATCTGTTTTGGCAATAGCGGTGTGAATCAGTTCCTCTCTCCGCCGATGAGTTACGTCGAGCAGCCGACATACGAGCTTGGTATGAGGGCATTTCAGCTGGTTCGAGAGAACATTCAAACAAAGGATCAATTCGTACCGCAACACATCAAGCTCGCAACAAAACTCGTGTTGTGCCAAACGGCCATAAAAAAGGTTGCTGTGCAAAAGACACCGGCCGGTTAGATGCAGTTGACATGAGGAAAGTCATTCTTCTCGCGATGAGTATGCTTCTTACGACTTGTCTTCAAGCGAAGGTCTATTATGTTTCTTCGACAGGAAACGATGGTTATGGGGGAACAAGAATTGACAGCGCATTTCAGACAATTCCAAAAGCTGTTTCCGTCATGATTGCTGGGGACACGACGTATGTTCGCGGCGGAGTCTATTTTCTAAACACAACGGTCAGTATTTCCAAAAAAGGAACAGCTACAGGTTGGTATTACTTGTTGGCTTATCCCGGAGAACGACCGATTTTCGATTTTTCGTCTATGGCCGTCTCAAGCAGCAACAGGGGCTTCAACTTCAGCGGTAATTATTGGGTTGTGCAGGGGTTTGACATCAAGGGAGCTGGTGACAATGGAATGAATCTCAGCGGGTCGAACAATGTCATCGAGCGGTGCAATTTTTACGAGAACGCCGACACAGGCCTTCAACTGAGTAACGGAGCCTCAAACAACGAGATCATCAATTGTGATTCATACTACAATGTCGATCCTTCGCAAGGCAATGCAGATGGTTTTGCTCCGAAGCTTGATGTTGGCACAGGCAACTACTTCTATGGATGCCGTGCCTGGCAAAACTCAGATGATGGCTGGGATGGTTACATGCGCGGATCTGATGATGTCACAACGATCCTCGAGAATTGCTGGGTGTTTGCAAGCGGTTATTTGAAGACCGGTGCTGCGAGTTCTGGCAATGGCAACGGCTTTAAAATGGGCGGTGGGGACAGCAGCAATGTCAGCAACTGGAAGCACAACATGATTCTCAAGAATTGCGTTGCATTTGATAACCGCGCGAAGGGTTTTGATCAAAATAACAATGCCGGCTCCATGATCCTCTATAACTGCACGAGTTATCGAAACGGCACGAACTATAGCGTCACGAGACCACTCGCAAGCGGCAAAGTGCTCGACGTGAAGAACTGCGTTGCGTTGGGAACGTACGGATCTCTTGGCGCATTTGCCGTTCAGGAGAAGAATAGCTGGCAAAATCCGTTTGTCGTGACGAACGATGATTTCGTCAGCATCGACACAGCCGGCGTCCGGGGCCCACGCAAGCCTGATGGGAGCTTGCCCGATGCCCGGTTTATGCATTTGGCGGAGGGCAGCGATCTTGTTGACGGAGGAGTCGATGTGGGTTTGCCATACAAGGGAATCGCTCCAGATCTTGGCGCATTTGAAAGCGATTATCCAGTCGGAATCGCAGAAGTTGAGTCGCCGATCTCAGAATACAGGCTTGAACAAAATTTCCCTAACCCGTTCAACCCGCTGACCAGAATTCGTTTCATGGCAGGGACGCGCGGTCAGACATCCCTGCATGTATTTAACGCGCTGGGTCAAGACATTCAAACATTGTTCAATGAAGAAGTCGAGGCTCATCGAATATATGAAATAACATTTGACGCCAGTCGCTTGCCGGCGGGAGTCTATTTCTACAGATTGACATCGGGTGACTTTGCAGATTTCAGAAGAATGTTGTTGATCAAATGAGAACCGTTTTTGTTGTCATCCTCTTTAGAAGGCGGGCAATGGCGATTTCAGATCTCTACTGTCAAAGGAAAGAAGCCGGTGAGTTTTCATGAGGAATGAAGCTCTAAACGTTGGGCAAGTTTCGCAGAGCGGCCAAGAGTCCTCTCGCGTGGCAAAACAGCGACGCGTGCGCGATTTTCTTGATGCCAAAGAACTCGACGGTATTTTGCTG
>CAYNRS010000354.1:0-3291 GCA_964399565.1 uncultured Ignavibacteriaceae bacterium | reverse complement strand
GAGAGAAACGCAACCGGTGTGCGTGGATGGCGATAAATCGTTGATACGCGAAAACAGAGAATGGAAAATACCTACTTCCGATTTCGAAGCTTTTGTCGTGGGCGTTTCTACGGGTGGCCCTCAGGCATTGTTGAAAATGATACCGAAGCTGCCGGGGGATTTCTCCTTGCCCATCGCCATTGTTCAGCACATGCCCCCCCATTTCACAAAGACAATGGCCGAACGGCTGAACAGCTTGTCGGAGATTAGCGTTAAAGAGGCGGAGCAAGGTGACGTAATGGAACCAGGACTCGTGCTCATTGCACCCGGAGGTCAGCACCTCACATTTTCGAGGAATCGCGGAAGGATGTATGCCGTCATTTCTGATGAACCACGCGAAATGCTCTACAGACCCTCAGTTGATGTTATGATGATATCAGCCGCGGAGCAATCCCGTGATCCCTTGCTGGGGCTCATCATGACAGGAATGGGGAAAGACGGCGTTGAAGGTCTCCGCAGAATTAAAAGCAAAGGCGGCTTTGTTGTCGCCCAGGATGAGGAATCATGCGTGGTGTACGGAATGCCGAAATCCGCTGTGGACGCTGGGCTTGTGGACACCGTCGCTTCTCTTGATGAATTGCCTACACTCTTCTGGGACATCGCCTCCGCGGAGATCGGCCAGAATTCATAATGCAACCTTGAGTCAACGTACCTAAAAAACGTACATAACAAAATCGCTGAATAACAAACAAGCCTTAAAACCTGGTGACGACTTTGAACAATAGTTTTCCCTATTCCATGGAAACGGGCGGCGCTGAAACCTCGGAGCAAGACCTGGGCTTGACCGATCAATCAGCAAGACCTCTGAAGATTCTCCTTCTGGAGAATATCCCCCTCGAGGCGGAGTTGACGATTCAAGAACTGGAACGCGCTGCAATTCCCTTTACGGCAAGACGCGCCGCAACGGAAAAGAAATTCTTGCGAGAACTTGACGACTTTTCGCCAGACGTCATTCTTGCCGATTACTCATTGCCGCAGTTTTCAGGACTTGAAGCACTGAGAATTGTCAGAGCCCGTCGGCTCGAAATCACGTTTATTTTGGTCACGGGCCATCAGCGTGAGGAGGTAGCCGTACAGTGCATGAAAGAAGGCGCAGACGATTACATTCTCAAAACAAGCCTTCGTCGCCTGCCGAGTTCAATTCTGAACGCATTGAAAAAAAGAGATGCGGAGCGTCAGAAGCAGCATCTGGAAACCGAGCTGAGAAAATCGACGAAACACATCGTTGCAATTTTTGAGAGCATAACCGACGCATTTTTCGCGGTCGACAGGCAGTGGCGCTTGATGCATCTCAACCGCAGCTCCGACAACCTTCTGGCAAAGGTGAGTAAGAAGCGCGAGTACCTGTGGGGGAACAATTGGTGGGAGGAATTTCCTCTCTCGACCGACGCTCACGGCTATCAGGAGCTTCACGCGGCGATGGAAAATCGCGTGGCCGTCGAATTCGAGGAATTCTACCCTTGCCTGAATTCCTGGCTGTATGTTCGGGCATACCCTGCCGAGGATGGCTTATCTATTTACGCACATGACGTCACAGAACGCAAACACGCCCAGCAGGCGTTGATGGATTCGGAGAAGCGATTCAAGGCGCTTGTCGAGAACAATCTGGACGCGATCGTACTTCTGGACAAAGATCTGAAAATCAGATATCTCAGCCCCTCCTCTCAGATGATTCTGGGATACGGCGACAGCGAGCGAATCGGCAAAAGCGCGCTCGACTATATCCACACTGATGACTTGCGAAGATTAACGCAGAAAGTCGATCGGATTCTTAATGCTGCAGGTGCCACGGATTTTGATGAATACAGGATACAGCACAAGAACGGCTCCTGGCGATGGATTGAAGTTGTAGCGAAGAACATGCTCGCAGACCCTGTGCTCGGCTCGATTGTCGTAAACTACCGGGATATTACCGACCGCAAACGGGCGGAAGAACAGATAGCACTTCAAGCAAGAATTCTTGACCAGGTGACGGATGCCATTGTTTCAATCGACAATGAAGACCGCGTGACCTCATGGAATAAGGCCGCCGAAACAACGTATGGTTGGAGCAAAGAAGAAGTCCTGACAAAGAACATTTGCGATGTTTTACCTATGAAATTTGAGGGCATCGATGCACCCTCCTTCAAGAAAGATCTCGGGACGAACGGTGTCTGGCGTGGAGAAGTGAAAGAATATCGCCGTAACGGAGAGGAAATAGATGTCGAGCTTTCTGCCAATGCTCTGAGGAACGGCCAGGGAGAACCCATCGGGTACGTGGGTATCCACCATGATATTACGTTGAGAAAACAGACAGAGGCAAAACTGCGTGAACAGGCAAACCTGCTGGATATCGCTCAAGATGCCATTATGGTCCGTGACCTCGAAGGGAAGATTATTTATTGGAATAAGAGCGCGGAGAGAATTTATGGATGGGCCGCAGGAGAAGTTCTCGACAAAGAGATGGATCGACTCCTTTTTAAAGATCCCCTCAGTGCGAATAATGTTATCGAGGTTGTGAAAGAGACCGGGTCATGGGTAGGCGAGCTGGTACAGCGCACGAGCAAGGGTATTGAAGTGACCGTGGAAAGCCGCTGGGCGCTCGTCGGCGAAAACCCGCGGAAGCCCAAATCTATACTCGTTATTAACACCAATATCACTGAGAAGAAGAAGCTCGAGCAACAGTTTCTGCGTGCCCAGCGGTTAGAAAGCATTGGAACACTGGCAGGCGGCATCGCCCATGACCTCAACAACGTATTGACGACGGTCCTTATGGCAACGCCGTTACTCAAAGAAAATGTCAAGGATCCCATGAGCGCTGAAATCCTGGAGAATATTGAGACGGCAGCCCGGCGCGGAGAGAAGATTGTCAAGCAGGTACTCTCGTTTGCCAGAGGAGCCGAGGGTGAAAAAAGGATTGTACAGCTCAAGCACCTCATTACGGAGACCACAAACTTTCTGAGAGAAACATTTCCTCCTTCGGTGCAGGTCCAGACAAGATTTCCAAAGATGCCGTGGACGGTGGCGGGAGATCCAACTCAAATCTACCAGGTTCTCATGAATCTGTGCATTAATGCGCGGGACGCAATGGACAAAGGCGGAGTTCTCAAGCTCGCCATTGAAAATATCGACTTGGGTGAAGTCGAAGCGGAAAAATTTCAAAACGCCCGCTGTGGATCATATGTCATGCTCGAAGTGGCGGATACGGGAACCGGGATTTCATCGGAGCTTCTGGAGAAGATTTTCGACCCGTTTTTCACGACCAAGGATGCA
>CAYNRS010000353.1:0-3295 GCA_964399565.1 uncultured Ignavibacteriaceae bacterium | reverse complement strand
CAAAAGTTGACAATCGGCCTCTGGGATATATGCGGGCATCGATGTTGTTGTATTCGATCACATCGCCAATGTTCTTCTGAATCACAACTCCGGGGTCGGAAGTGTGACTCTTTGACGGATTAAGGCCCGTTCCCCTCTCACGATAATCCACCCAGTTGAAATAAAATCCCACATCTTCAAAGGCGTAACCATAGAGTTTTAAGCCTTGACCACGGAAGCTCGATTTGTTGGGCCCTGTAAAACGTTGTCCAAGAGTGTAGTCGAGATCGAGGTTCAGGATGCCCCCGGTCAGTGGCTGTGAGAGAAGATGCCATCGGATTTCACTCGGTTCCGCATCTCCTGCCAACAGAGAGAGTTCATAGGTGAATTCCTCTTTAAGAAAAGAAAACTCTGCCCTTTCGATACTCGTCATGGAATCTTTGACCTGTTCAAGCAGACGAAGCTTCTCTGCAATTTCTTTTCTTGACAGGGGCAGCGCTGCATCGCGGTAGTTTGTGAGGAGCTGTTTTGCTTCCATCCTTTTCAGGAAAGTATAAACCTCGTGACAGGTCGGGAGATAAACCGCTTGAGAATATGCAGCGTAGGTTAATCCGCATACGAGAACAAATGCGGAGAATTTAGCTCTCATCATGGAAAGAAAAATTGGAAAATAAAGCGCGAGATGCAAGAAGAATGACTCCAGATCAGTTCGGGCGCAGCGTTAATTGCTCATTCGTCGCCGCGAAAGATCAAGGACTGCTCTACGATTTGTTTATCCGCCACAAGTCCAAGGGAGAGTTGAGTTCTTCGACTTTTGGATAGACTTTAGCCGCCCGACCTGTGAAAAGATAACGAAGGTCACTGTAAATGTGAAAGCCAATGGTGGACAAGGCATGTTTCTGTATCCGTCGCGTCGAGACCATCGCGGTCGCGGTTTTCCTTACCTTGCATTTGCCCAACTCGGAAATCCTCTTTGTCAGGTCAAGGTCCTCGACAATTCCAAAGTCTTCCCTGAATCCGTTGATCCGTTCAAATGCATCCTTTCTGTAGGCCACACAGAGTCCAGGATAAAACGGCATGCCGAAAAAATCGAACAGTCTGACCAACAAGTAGGTCCCGCGATAGACAGCGCGTTGAAACAGCCCCCCATCTCCAGGAAGCCCGATACCTGTGACTCCAACAACGCCTTTTTCTTGAAACGCTGTCTCCATCTCTTTGAGAAAATTCTTGTCAAGCATAACATCTGCGTCAGCAAAGGCGAGAATGTCTCCAGCGGCATGTTGAGCACCGTAGTTCCGGCCGTGAGCAATACCTCTTTTCTCTGTTATGACAACTCTATCGGCAAGCGGTTTGGCAATTTCCGCTGTGCCGTCAGTGGAGGACGAATCGGACACGATGATTTCGAACTGAGCCCTTGGAAAGTCCTGACCCCTGATGGATTCCAAACATATCGCAATGCAGCCACTTTCGTTATAGGTGGGCACAATGACCGAGAATTTCATTTATCGTATTTTCGCGAGCTTCTGTATGACTTCTTCCCTCTGCTCACCCGCAACCATGACAATCTTGTAAAAATAGACGCCATTTGCCAGCTCATCGCCTTCGCTGTCGCGTCCGTCCCAACTGACACGATTGAAGCCAATCCGGAGCTCCGATTGTGGAACGTGGATTTCCTGAACGAGCCTGCCCGCCACTGTGTAAACCTTGATTGCCATATCTTCAGGCACCTTGGAGCCGGTAATATTGAATGTGAAATTTGTTTCACCGGTAAATGGATTCGGAAAGTTGAAGACGTTCAGAAGTTTCGAATCAGTCTCGACCCTGAATCGAATCTGGAGTGCCGAAGTGTCAGCAAGATTTCCTGATGCATCCTTTACCTGCACAGAAACGATATGTTCACCTCTGGATAAAGTAGGACGAATCACGGCGACAGCTTTTTCAAATCCTGAACGTGACTCGAACAAACTGTCGGGTGAAGTGCCAAGAGTAATCCTTCGTCCGTCAAGATTAACCGTGATATCGGAAGGATTCGTCATGGGCAACAGGCTATTATCCAGTACAGAAATCATGATCGTCGGATGTGGCAAAACATAATCGCCGTCGAAAATGCGGGAACCGTCAAAAGTAAGGTCAAACGTGGGCGACACATTGTCTCGAAGGACCTTGAAAGGTATGGTGAATGCGTTATTCGACCTTTGCGCATCAGTAACTTTCTGAAGGGGGTCAATCTGCAGGAACAGGATGTTTGTCCCCTGAAGGCCGGATGTTGCATAACGATTCGAAACCGTCGTCGAGGATGCAGGGCCTATCGGCGCAAGTGCGTATTGGGCTTTTGATACAACTGCATTGGCTTCAATGGCTCCGAACATGAATTGCAAACTGTCGGACGCTGACTCCCCGATATTGTATATTGTCCCTTGTGCTTCTATCTCACTTCCCTCAAGCACGGAATCCATGAGTGCTCGAACCGTTTTATAGTTTATTGCGAGATCCGATGCCGGGCGAAAATCCACCCACCACTTCCGAAATAGAGGCGTCATCCCGATAGAATCCGACTTTAGAGACGCTATCAGTTGGATGGTGTTGACCGACGACGGAAGCTGCTTGTTAAGAGAATCAGGATGAAGAGAGATGGAGCGAATGGTGTCTAGCGATCCATCGTTCTTTCTCCGAATCACGCCGATCGAAACATGTGTCAAACCTGTAATTGTATCTGCAAGAAAGCCCACCTCATTCCAGCGAGACGCAACGCCGATTGGACTCGAGACAATCTCTCCCTTTGAACTTTTAAAGTCCAATGTGTCGATAAGCGTTATCGGTCCGTTTCCGGAGGATTTCAGCATTTCGGGAACAGAGCCGATGGCAGCTCCTTTTCGACCTATGATTGCCCAAGAACCGCGAAATCCAAGCGAACGAATTAACCCGCTTCCAATTGACTCGAAGGCATTATTGAGCTTTTCTGTCTTATTCACCGCACCCTCATCCGCAACTCCAACTAAGACAGTCTCGTTTGCCGGAATATTCGTCAGGAACTGAATCAGGGGCTCAGCGAGACTCGTATCTGCAACATCACTGTAGATGCTGAAAGCGGCGAAATTCTTGAGCATACCCGAGTATCGATCGAGAACCGCAATGTTGTAGCCTCGGCCTGCAAACCCTTGAGAAATGTTCACACCGTTGACTTTAAGAACTGCTTCATTGCCATCACTGAATCCTGCAGAGTACACTTCCACCGGAATTGTTTGCGAAAGAAGCCTTACAGTCGAATCCATCATTACGAGCGTGTTTTGGTTCATGCTAAAAAGGGCGGAGCGAT
>CAYNRS010000352.1:0-3306 GCA_964399565.1 uncultured Ignavibacteriaceae bacterium | reverse complement strand
AGAATTTCTATCGATGAAAGTGTTTGATATGCTTGGAAGGGAAGTAGCAACTCTCTTCGAGGGAGTGCATCAGCCTGGAAATTACGTGACGGCTTTCGACGGCAGCAACCTTGCGAACGGTGTCTATTTTTGTCGATTGAAGGCAAATGACTTTGTGGAGACGCGGAGGTTGTTGTTGCTCAAGTGACAGAGGTAAAAAATGAAAAAGACTGTCTTAACAGGTTGCTATTTACTCACAATATTTCACGCGTTCAGTCAGTCTCCTTCCTTCACAACCTACATGAACCCTGTCATCCCCGGCGACCACCCAGACTGTACGCTGAGCAAAATAGGAAATCATTTCTACACCGCCGGCTCTTCGTTTAACCCGACTCCAGTAATCTACCATTCGACCGACCTCGTTCACTGGGAAGCCATTGCTCAGCCGGTGTCTGCAGCATGGACAGGTTATGGGGACACACCCGCTGGCGGCTGCTGGGGAGGCCAGGTGGTATATCATGGAAACAAGTACTGGTATTTCTTCTCACGCAACACGAACGGGTCAGGAATGTATTTTACGACGGCTGATGATATCAAAGGACCGTGGAGCAATCCACCCACGGCGATGGCTACACCTCAAAGCGTTAGCGGTCTTGGTTATGATAACTCCATTTTTATCGATGACGACGGCAGCTGGTACGTCATGGTAAAAAACGCACGAGAACAAAACTGGATCGTGCAATTAGGCGACAACGGCCAGCCGCAAGGCGCTGTCTATAACTTGTCATGGTTGAACCCTTCTCCCTCTTACCCGTACAGTTGGGCAGAGGGGCCTGTGATGTGGAAGTACAAGGGATATTATTACTACAGCTTTGCCCATAATGTAGCCGGCAGACAACGAGTCTTCAGAAGCCCCATCCTCACCGCCGACCAAAATTCGTGGGTGAACATTACACCGGACCAACCGCCGGAAAACCGCGACCTTTTTAATCTCGATGATCCTTCAGCGCCTCAAGCATTGTTTCAGAATCCGAACCACTCCTCTGCCGTCGTCATGATCAACGACAGCACTCACTGGGTCGTTCATCCATTGTGGCGCAACGCAAACAATAATGAATGGTACGGTCAGGGCCGCCAGGGTTTGCTCAATCAAGTTCAGTATGATGCGAACGTCAAACCTGCTGCGGATTATCCGGTAAATGTTCCAAAGGTGGCGCCGAAGATGTCGAGCAGCGGAATCCCCTTGATGGTGCCGCATTCGGATTTCTTTAGTGACACAAAGATGAATCCTGAATGGTCCTTTCTGGGATATACTCCGGGCAATTCATATTCACTGAGTACGCGGGCAGGTTGGTTGACCTTGTGGCCAAAATCCCGCACGCAGGCGAACACAATTATCAAAAATGACGGCGAACACGACTATTCTCTCATGACAAGGTTGGATTTTTCGCCTCAGACTGCCTATGATCAAGCCGGTATCTGGATCTTTAACGGTTTGCAGACTCTTTTTGTCAAGCTCTGCAGTTCCGTCGATAGTTCGGGGGATAAGATTGTTGTCTTCAGTTACAAAACGACTGCCTACAAGGTGAACAGCCCTACCAGTGTTGGGGATACAACGGTGTGGCTCAAACTCGTCCGTGCTAACCACGTACTGACGGCGTTTTGCAGCTCCAACGGATACAACTGGAAACAGGTGGGCAGCGGCATCAATGTAGCCGATATGGATGGCTTGCAATCGAATTACAATGCTTGGACAGGCAATCGACAGGGTTTGTTCGCTCAGGGACAAGCGGCTGACTTTGACTGCTACATCTATCGCGATGCATACACACCCATTCAGGCTGGGAGCCCGGCAAACCAATACGGAACAGTGTCGTCGTATGATAGTGCTGGAGCATTGAGATTAGACGGCATCCAGGCCGGCGACTGGGCTTTGTATGCGGGAGTGGAATTCGGGAACGCGGAATATGTGAAGAGTCCAGATTCCGTTCAGATCTACGCTTCGTGCGGTACCAACGGAGGGAGCATTGAGGTGTGGCTGGATTCGCTCAACACAGGCACGAAAATCGCAGAGTGCGTCGTTACGAATACAGGAGGCACCAACATCTACGCAACATTTTCAGCAAACGTCACCACGCCTGTTTCCGGCAATCATGATGTCTATTTGAAATTCAGAGGTACTGGCTCCGAACCTCTCTACATGCTGCAGTGGTTGAGGTTTGTTGACAAGAACAATCCCGAAACCTCCGTTTGGGAATCGCGCTTGGAAGAGGTGCGCGAAAGCTTTGAGTTGTACCAGAATTATCCAAATCCGTTCAATCCAGCGACGAACATCGACTACACACTCTCAGAGAAAGCGAGTATCACTCTGAAGGTTTACGACCTTCTCGGTCGAGCGGTGGCAACGCTTGTTGACGATGTCCAGGCGGCGGGAAGGCACAGCGTTTCGTTTGATGGAAATGCTCTTCCAAGTAGCATTTATTTTTATCGCCTGTCTGCGGGAAACCATGTGACTACGAATAAACTTGTCCTTTTGAGGTAGCGGCTGAGGTCTAATTTTGAAAAAGCATCTTGTGTTTTTGGCAGCAGGGAACGCGGAGGAGAGGCAAAGATCGCAAAGCGTTGTTTGCTCTGCGCCCAAAATTGCGACTACTTGGTTGTCTTTGCAGTGGGATTCTCAAAACACAAGCGACGATGAAAATGGTGATCACTAAGTCTACGAAGAGAATACTTTATGTTGCAGCCTTACTGGTCGGCCTTGTTGCTCTAGCTAAATCTCAAGAAGGCAAAATAGCAAGTCCTGACGAAGCACTGACGGCGGTTTTGCGCGTGAACGCGGAAGGGACACCCGAGTTCGATATAGTTATGAAGGGCAATCCCGCAATCACTGGAAATCGGCTGGGATTGGTAAGAGATGACGGTGATTTTTCCAAGAGACTTCAGCTCGTTTCAGTTTCTGAAGCAGTGAAAGTGGAGAAAAATTACACACTTCTCCACGGGAAAAAAATTACTTGCTCCTATCGATCAAATAAAAGAGTATTTCATTTCAGGAATCGTGATGGGAAAAATATCGACATTATTTTTCAAGTCTCTAATGATGGTGTTGCGTTTCGCTATTTCTTCCCCCTCGAAGAGCCGAAGGGCGTGAGAAAAATCTCAGATGAGCTCACGTATTTCAATTTCCCTGAAGGGACACACGCCTGGATTCAACCCATCGCAGCAGCGAAATCAGGATGGAATGCTACGAATCCCTCTTACGAAGAATATTACTATGACGATATTGCATTAACGTCTTTGCCGTATCACGATCCGGGTTGGGCATTTCCG
>CAYNRS010000351.1:0-3311 GCA_964399565.1 uncultured Ignavibacteriaceae bacterium | reverse complement strand
CCGCTTAACATAGGCTTAGGCTGCGAGATGCAGCATATTTCCACCTACTACCACTCCAGAACCACAAAAGATTATCAAAAATCCGCATTTCCCACTCCGAAATCCGCATTTATTCTCAACTGTTACCTCATTTCGTTTCTATAATTAGGGGAATTCCCCGACAACTTTCAATACCCAGAAAAATGTAAAATGACGGAAAATTTTACCGAATTAGGATCGATTCTCAACGAAGTCCGCAAACTCTGCCGCCTCAAACACTTGAGCATTCGAACAGAACAGGCTTATACGCATTGGGTAAAAGAATTTATGAAATTCCACGACAGCAAATCGCCCGCCGAGCTGCACACCGGCCATGTCAGGAACTTTCTTTCTCATCTCGCACAACGGGGCGTCACTGCTTCAACGCAAAACCAGGCCCTCAATGGGCTCGTCTTTCTCTACCAACAGGTGATGAGACAAAGGTTGGGAGATCTGAAAGACATCGAACGGGCAAAGCGCGAAGCAAGAATTCCTGCCGTCCTCTCACGTGAGGAAATCTGGAAACTCCTTGTGCAACTCAAAGACACACCGCTCCTCGTTTCTTCCCTGATGTACGGCTCGGGTCTCAGAATCCTCGAATGCGTCCGCCTTCGTGTCATGGATCTCGATTTCGCAACAGGGCATATTATCGTCCGGAACGGTAAAGGAGCTAAAGACCGGGTTACCGTTCTGCCACATTCGCTCATCCCGCCGCTCCAGCATCAGATCCAGAAAGTGAAACTGATGTACGAAGCAGACTGCGCTCAAGGGCTCGGCGAAGCATCCGTTCCCTCGGCGCTCGAGGCAAAATATCCTGGCGTCGCTCGACAATGGCCGTGGCAATACGTATTTCCCGCGGCCCGCCATTCGCAAATACCCGGGAAAAATCCCTCGCGCCGCCATCACCTGGACGAATCAGCCGTCCAGCGGCCATTTAAAGAAGCACTGTTCAAGGCTGGAATTGTAAAACAAGCAACGTGCCACTCACTCCGACATTCTTTTGCGACACATTTGCTCGAGGAAGGCTACGACATTAGAACCGTTCAAGAACTCCTCGGCCACAAGGATATCAGAACGACCATGATCTACACCCACGTCGCAAATCCGGATCGACCAAAGGTAAGAAGTCCATTCGATATCCAAATACAGATGCAAACTATGCCTCTTCCGGATTCCGCAAAGCTTCTACCCTTGGCACGAAACTCTCAACTTGAAACCTGAACTCGCCCAACCATTTTCCCCTCCTGGACAGGAGGGGCCCAGTCTTTATCAAGGCTGGGGTGGTTGAGACGTAACAAAAAAAAGCGAAAAATTTCCCCTCTGGACAGAAGGGGAAAGGCGCCATTATTGCCGGGTGATCGAGACAAAACGAAAATCAGCACTTTCATGAAGGTGTGTGATTTCTTTTCCCCGGCCGATTCACCGAAATCTACGACTCCTTCTCCTAAACTTGTTTTCTGATTGCTCGATTTCGACAAGATTTCTGGTTATAACGCCCCACACCAAATTTTTCCTCCCTTTACACTGACACAGACGTTGCTCAAGGGGAGGATTCAGGAGGGGTCCTAATACACTGTGGGCGTGCACCATACTTCCTTTCTTAGTGGAAACGGCTTAATGTTGAGGATTTGAAAACATCGTCTAGTTCAATCGAGCGATTGAATTCTTAAACTCCAATCTCTACATTCCACGAATGAAAATCATTGCCTTCACAGACATCCACGGCTCCTACAAGAAAGTCGAAACAATACTCCAAAGAGAATCCGGATATGACGTTATCCTCATCGGCGGCGATTTGACCACCATGGGCTCTCCAAAAGAAGCAGAAGACGCGATTAAACTCTTTCAAACTCACGGAAAACCTGTTCTTGTCGTCGCGGGAAACATGGACCCTCAAATTCTCGAACAAACTTTTCAGGACCTGGGTGTATCCGTCAACGGACAAGGAGTCACTATCGATACCGTTGGTTTTTTCGGAGTCTCGGCCTCCCCGTTCTCGCCCTTACACACGCCTTACGAAATCTCAGAAGACGAAATCCTCCTTCGCGCTGAAAAAGGCTGGAAAGATATCGAGGAGGCGCGCTGGAAAGTCTTCGTGCCTCACCCGCCACCTCTGAACACAAAACTGGATAAGATTTTTCTCGGATCACACGTCGGCAGCACATCGGTGAGAATCTTTATCGAGCGTCACCAGCCCGATGTCTGCGTTTGCGGACATATCCACGAAGCGAGGGGAAGCGACTCCATCGGGAAAACACAGATTATTAATTGCGGGTCCGCCGGAAAAGGATACTATGCAACAATCGAGCTCGGCAATACTGTCAAAGTCGAAAACCGGGAATGACGAAACCATCGCTTGTGCTCTTTGACCTCGGCAACGTCCTTGTAAAGTTCACGCCCGAATCCTTCTGGCAAACTCTCGGGCTACAACGAAAAAATGAACGGGCTCTTTACGACGAGGGCGTGAAGAAAGCGGCAGACGAGTTTGAATGCGGAAAACTGAAGACGGGCGAGTTCTTCAACGAGCTCGAAAAGATTTTCGAAAACCGTTTTCGCCGCGAACAGTTGCGACACGCAACAGCCTCCGTCCTCACCAACCCAATTCCAAACATGGAGCGAATTGTCTCAAAGGTCGCTCAGCGAGTCTCTGTGGCCCTCGTCAGCAATACAAACGAGTTTCATTACGCATACTGCATGGAAGCAATTCCCGCAATGAAGATGCTCCCGAAGCATTATCTTTCCTACAAGCTCGGGGTCATGAAACCAAAAGCCGGCTTTTTTCGGAAAGTACTGAAAGAGGAAAAAGCCAAAGCGGAATCGGTCGTTTTTGTTGACGATGTTGAGGAAAATGTTGCTGGAGCGCAATCAGCAGGAATGGTCGGAATCCTCTTCAAAAACCCAACTGACCTTGAAACTCACCTCAAAAACCTCAAAGTATTCTAATTTTCCCTCTAGGATTCAGAAGGAGCAGGCCTTAGGAGCGATAAAGACTCATTTTGATTCACCATCGATGATGAAGCCTTGACATGTTCGCGATACAAGTGGTGTGAGGTCAAAAGCAAAAACGTGCCCATCCTGCGAGGCTGTCCAATAAGTCGGTAAGCGCAACCTTTGTCGAGGCCATCCCTTTTGGGACGCTTGCGAATTCCAGCCAAATCACGCAGACCTTTTGGACGGGCTCGGAAGTTGGGTCTGCAAGATTCTGTGCCGTCAATTTTCCCCTCTCCTGACTTGACTAAAACTTTGACGCAGGAGGGGGGCAGGGTGAGGTCAAAAAATACCCGACGCAACTT
>CAYNRS010000350.1:0-3314 GCA_964399565.1 uncultured Ignavibacteriaceae bacterium | reverse complement strand
TGCGGTTGATAATCGGCTGTGTCCAGCCGTTTCGGACGCCGGGAATTTGCAGCTTGGCATCCAGCTCTGCGATGATGTCGTTCTTCGTAATGCCCGGTCGCCATTGATTCTTTGGCTTGAGCAAGATAATAGATTCAATCATGCTCACAGGAGCGGGGTCGGTCGATGTTTCTGCTTTCCCCGCTTTTCCCAAAACTTGCTCAACCTCCGGAAGCGACATAATGATGGCGTCCTGAACCTGCATGATTCGATTGGCCTCCGTGATTGAAGCTGAAGGCAATGTCACCGGCATGAAGAGGAGGCTCCCTTCGTCCAGCGGCGGCATGAATTCCGAACCAACCCGCAACATCATCGGCACTGTGACGAGCAATGCGATGACGTTGAGCGCGATCGTCGTCTTGCGCCACCTGAGCACCCACTGGATGACGGGTGCGTAAAGCCGATTGAGAATCCTCGTGATGGGGTTTTCGTTTTCACTGCGGAATTTGCCCCGGGTGAGCATCGTCATGAGCATGGGGACAAGAGTGACGGCAATGATTGCCGATCCTGCAAGGACAAATGTTTTTGTAAATGCAAGCGGGCGGAAGAGTTTTCCTTCTTGTCCCTCGAGCAAGAATACGGGCAAAAACGAAACAACCATGATGCCGACGGAATAGAAAATGGCCGGACCGACCTGTTTGGCGGAAACAATCGATATTTCAATGTAGTCCTGGGTCGTCAGCGTTCCTTTTTCTTTCTGCGCCTTGGCAACGTTACGGTAGGCGTTTTCGACAAGCACAATCGACGCGTCGACGATGACGCCGATGGCAATCGCAATTCCCCCCAACGACATGATGTTCGATGTTATGCCGAAAAGCTTCATACAGATAAACGCAATGAGGACGGCGATGGGGATCTCGATGATTACCCGCAAAACACTCCTGACGTGAAGAAGAAACAAGAGCACAATAATAGAGACAACAATCGCTTCCTCTATCAGCGCGTTTCTCAGGGTGTTGACAGCTGCCATGATAAGACTGCTGCGGTCGTAAGCGGTTTTTATGGAGACGCCTTCAGGCAATCCCGGCGAGATTTCCTCAATCCGTTTCTTGACGCGCTCGATGACATCCTTTGCGTTTTCGCCGTACCTCATCACAACAATGCCCCCCACAGCCTGACCCTCACCATTCTTTTCAATGGAACCCCGGCGAATATCGCCTCCAAGCTGCACTTTTCCGACATTCGAAATGTAAATCGGAATTCCACTCGGACCTGTACCGACAACAATGTTTTCGATGTCGCGCAAAGACTGGACATATCCCTGACCGCGGACAAAATACTCTGCATCCGAGATTTCCAAAATCTTTCCGCCGACATCATTGTTCGAGCGCATGACGGCATTCTTAATATCGGCAAGAGTAACTCCAAAGGATTTCATCCTGTTTGGGTCAACGTCGACCTGGTACTGCCTCACGAAGCCGCCGACTGAAGCGACCTCTGCGACGCCCTGAATTCCCTGCAGATTGAGTTTCACATACCAGTCTTGAATTGCTCGCAGAGTCCCGAGATCACGTTGACCTTCAAGCGTGTACCAGAAAACGTGTCCCACGCCGGTTCCATCCGGTCCGAGCTGCATTTTGGCTCCGGGCGGCAATGCCGATTGGATAGTGGACAGTTTTTCAAGAACGCGGCTTCGAGCCCAATACAAATCCGTGCGCTCGTTGAAAATGATGTAAATAAACGACATGCCGAACATGGACTGAGCGCGGATCACCTGGACGTCCGGTACACCTTGCAGCGCGGTAACGAGCGGAAAGGTAATCTGGTCCTCGATAAGCTGCGGCGAGCGTCCCATCCATTCAGTGAAAACGATGACCTGGTTCTCGGACAGATCGGGAATCGCGTCCATCGGTGTCGTGCTGACGGCCCAAATTCCCCAGCCGACAATGATCGCATAAAAAAGGATGACGATGAACCTGTTTCGTGCGCAATAATCGATTATTTTTTCAATCATAATTTTTTCCAGGAAGAATAATTGTCACCCTGAGCGAAGACGAAGGGTGCTCTTTGATTACCCGTGTATGATTGTTCCCAATCATTAATGCCGATGCTCCTGTTGCTCTTTTGGTTTCGCAGGCGCCGAGTGCCCCGCGTGCGGATCGGCGGAAGACGGTTGTTGCAACGCGCTTTCCGAATCAATCAGGAATCCTCCCGTTGTCGCGACCCTTTCACCTTCGTTCAGGCCTTTCAGGACCTCGTAATAAGAACCTGAAGAAATTCCGATGACGACATCTCTCGGCTCGAACCTGTTTTGCGCGACCTCGACCCACACGACCGTTCGTTTCCCTGTCGACAACACGGCGGACATCGGAACGGCGAGGGCTTCTCGTTTTGAGACCTCAATGCGGGCGCTCACAAACATGTTTGGCATGAGATTTCCGTTGGGATTGTCGAATTCACTCCGTACTCGTGCTGTGCGCGTCTCGTTGTTAACGACCGGATCGAGGAACGTGACTCTGCCATGATACGCCTGTCCTGGAAATGCCTGGTTCGTTATATGCACAGCTTGGCCAATGTTCACAAAGCGAAGGTCTTTCTCGTAAACGTCCACATAGATCCAGACCTTCGACAGGTCTACGACTTGATACAGGAGCATTCCTTCGTCGACATATTGCCCTTGTTGGATCTGTTTTTGCACGATCGTTCCCTGGATAGGCGAGAGGAACATGAGCGCGTTTTTTATCTGCTGAGTGCGTTCAAGTTCAGCAACCTGAGCTTCCGTCATCCCAAAATGCACTCGCAATCGGTCCCGCGAAGCCTGAAACAGGCGTCGTTGAACGTCCTCATTGCTGCTATTTCCGGTTTTCTGAGCATTTTCGAGAGCTCCAGCGGCAATGAGGAAGTCCTGTTGGGCGGAAATGAGGTCAGGACTGTAGAGCTCGAAAAGAGGCTGACCCCGTTGAACTACTTCCCCTGTGAAATTCACATAAAGCTTTTCCATGCGCCCACCAAATCGAGCTGAAACCGTGGCCTGGAGAGGCTCTGCCACGTCCACAACTCCGACTGCATTGATGGTTTTACTCATGGTTAGTCGCGTTGCCGGTTCCACAGAAATGTTGGCCAGGACTCTCTGCGTGGGAGAGAGGCTGACCGTCTGCAAAGACTTCATCTCGTCCTTTCTCATTTCGACCGGGACGATTTTTTTCACAAGAGCCATTCCGCAGACTGGGCAAGCACCCGGCCTGTCAGAAATTACAGACGGGTGCATCGGGCACGTGTAGATTTCTTTCACTGCTTCCGCCGTAACGGCTTGTTTCTCTTCATGGCTTTTCGAG
>CAYNRS010000349.1:0-3317 GCA_964399565.1 uncultured Ignavibacteriaceae bacterium | reverse complement strand
ATCGAAACCAGGACGAAAACGGGCATTGATTTTTCGGCGGCAATCACGTCCGACCAATTCGATGATGAGCTGAGGGATTTTCTTGTCGGCTCGGGTTTTCATGAGATTCTGGCGATTAGCCTGCAAGATGAGAAAACAATCTCACTGGCTGGCCAACCGGCTGTGAAGGTGCTCAATCCTGTCAGCGTTGAAATGCAGGCGCTACGCACCGAACTTGTCACAGGAGCCCTCGAAGTAGCGAGGCATAATCGGCATCACGGCACAAGGAATTTGCGCCTTTTCGAAATTGGGAATATCTTTCACCTTGTTCCCGGCGCAGATCCCACGAAGCTGGAGGGATATCATGAAGAACAAAGGCTTCTCCTTCTTCTGAGCGGGAATGTTTTGCCTTTGGGATACGGGAATGTCGTGCGAAGATGCGACCTCCAGGACCTCAAGGGTGAAGTCACTGCACTACTGAACAAGTTCAGTCTTGACAAAAACCGCTTTATTTATTATGATACTCACAATACTTTAACTGAACACGCCGTTTTCATTGAAATCAACAACACTTACGCAGGTTTCTTCGGCAACATTAAGAAGGAAATCCTCGAACGATTTGAGATTGATGACGAGGTGTTTGCTTGTGAGCTGAAGGTTCAAGCGATACGTGAGGGCAGGTCGGGAAATCGAAAATTCCAGGCTCTGCCAAAATTTCCGGGCGTGAGTCGTGATTTGGCATTTGTGGTTGACGACGGTGTCCCTCAAACCGTCGTGGAAGAGGCGATCAGGAAATCCGGAGGCTCGTTATTGAGAGGCGTAACGTTGTTTGACATTTACGTGGGTTCCCAAATTGGGTCGGGAAAAAAGAGCCTTGCGTACGCGTTGGAGTTTCAGGCCGAGGACAGAACGATGACGGATGATGAAATAGACAAAACCATTTCCCGCATCGTTCAATCTGTGGGGCGTGAATGTAACGCCGTCCTTCGCAGTTGATGCAGTAATAAAGGAGCTAATTCTTGCCAGAGTTGCAAGTTGAATCCGAAGCGGCTGCGAGTAAGAAAGACCTTCGGCATGTAGAAGAAATTCTGCAGAAGCTGTGGGAAAAGGCCCGAACAGTTTCAGATACGCTCAGCAGGATGAGAGAGGAGAACCGGACGCTGAAGAACCGGGTCGCCGAGCTCGAACACATCGAGCGAAAGTTGATCTCCGAGCTTCAAAAAAGCGACCTTGACCTTCAGAAGCTTCGGACGGATTTATTGAAAGTTCAGTCAAACGGAAGCGAATCTTTTACGAAAGAAGAAAAGGAGGCACTTAAAACGAGGATCAAAGAATTAATTGCGAGGATTAATTCTCGACTATAGCGTGTTGTGAGGCTGTACGAAGAAACAACGGACGCACAGATTGACTCTTGAATGACGATTAGCTACAGCATGAGCACAAAGAGCATCAAAGTAAAAATATTTGGCAGCGAGTACCCACTGCGGGGCGAGAATGAGGATTTCACAAAGCAGATCGCCGAGTATGTGGATACGATGCTCACGAAGATACACGATAAGATTCCGGAACAACCGCCGTTGACTGTTGCAGTGCTTTCGGCGTTAAACATTACAGAGGATTTATTTAAGGAGCGAGATCGGCGTCAGGAAGACGTCGGGAACCTCGAGCGTGAAATTGTGAAACTCTCGAATTACCTGGACAATTGTCTTGTTGCCGATAACGGAGAACAGTCAACGTAACCGTTCCCCGCGTCCGTTCTTTCTCAGCGCGGAAGAGGTTTTGTATCCGCACCGTCAGCCGTAATCAACACCATATTTAAAGAACCTGACAATTCTTTACTTATGGGAGCTTGGCTCATAAGCGTGGAGCGCAAGCCACCGTTTCCCCGACACGTCGGGGGAAGTGCCCAGCGAAGACCTTTCGCCTTGGCGAAAGAGAGCGGGTCGAGTGGAAGCGTGAAATGTTTAGGCAGGCACCCACCGTGTATTCTGAGGTTCTTTCAAATACACTTGATTCTCGGCAGGCGAGTGCGGATTTTTTTTAGATTGTTGCAGGAGGGGATATGGAACCGTCTATTCTTATTATAATTGGAGCAATCATCGGAGGAGCGTCCTTCTTTCTGGGATGGTTTCTCAATGCGCGCAGCGGCCAGAATAAGATCGAAAGCTCGGAAGCACGGGCAAGGAAGATCCTGGAAGATGCCGACAAGGAAGCCAACACCCTGAAGCGGGAAAAACTGCTTGAAGTAAAAGACGAATGGTACAAGCGCAAAAAGGAGTTCGAATCCGAGCAGCAATCGAAAAGAAGCAAACTGCAGGCATTCGAGAAGCAACTGTTGTCAAGGGAAGAAAATGTGGACCGGAAGCTCGATGTACTCAATAAGAAGGAATCCTCACTCCAGGGCATTGAGCGCGAGCTTACCGACAAGAAGAAACAAGTTGACGAACGCGACAAGGAGCTCCACAGACTTATCGATGAAGAGAATACGCGGCTCGAACGAATCTCCGGGGTTTCCCGCGAAGACGCGAAGAAATCATTGATCGAAAACCTTACGGAAGTCGCCAAATCCGAGGCAGCACAGACGCTGAAAGAAGTTCGGGATAAGACTCGGGAAGAGGCGCGTCGCGAAGCGCAAAAGATTATTGTACAGGCAATCCAGCGCACCGCTGCCGACCATACGGTAGAGACCACCGTCAGTGTGTTAAACCTTGAGAGCGATGAGATGAAAGGCCGCATCATTGGCCGCGAGGGACGAAACATCCGCGCGTTCGAAGCAGCAACGGGCGTCGATGTTATCGTGGACGATACGCCCGAGGCGGTCATTTTATCCGGTTTCGATCCGTTCCGACGGGAAGTTGCAAGGCTTTCTCTTGAGAAACTCATTGCCGACGGCCGCATCCATCCAACGCGCATCGAAGAAGTTGTTGACAAAGTGAAGAAGGAATTAGAAGAGGAAATCATGCACCTCGGAGAGAATACCCTCCTGGAGGTGGGACTTCATGGAGCACACCTGGAGATTGTGAAGCACATTGGCAAGATGAAGTATCGCTCCAGTTACGGCCAAAACTTGCTTCAACACAGTGTTGAAGTAGCTTTGATCACAGGAATTATGGCATC
Organism: uncultured Ignavibacteriaceae bacterium; assembly: GCA_964399565.1. GTDB lineage: Bacteria > Bacteroidota > Ignavibacteria > UBA10030 > UBA10030 > JACQPT01. The sequence goes on along the minus strand of CAYNRS010000349.1, from coordinate 221 downwards.
AGAGTTGAAGCTGGATCCCATGCTTGCGAAAAGGGCGGGGTTGTTGCATGACATCGGGAAAACTGTTGACCGGAGCGTTGAGGGCCCGCATGCCCTGCTCGGTTATGAGTTGTGCAAGAAATTCAATGAGCATGCCATTGTGTGCAACGCCGTCGGTTCTCATCACGAGGACATCCCGATGGAGCATCCGATCGCAGCGCTCGTCCAGGCAGCCGACGCCA
>CAYNRS010000348.1:0-3341 GCA_964399565.1 uncultured Ignavibacteriaceae bacterium | reverse complement strand
AAGCTCTCGGATATCTCAGTAAAGTTCAGAGCCGAAAAAGACGGGTTCCTCCCCTACCTGCGCGACGAAACAACTCTTACCAGGCCCTGGGCAATTCCCGGAACTCCGGGATTGGAACATCGCATCGGTGGCCTTGAAAAACAGCATCTCACAGGAAACGTGAATTATGAGCCTCAGAACCACGAATTCATGGTCAAGCTCCGCGCCGAAAAGATCGAGCGCATCGCAAACGAGATTCCTCCGGCTGAAGTAGAGGGCGACAAGAAAGGTGAGGTTCTCGTCGTAGGCTGGGGAAGCACGTATGGTGCCTTAAAAACTGCGGTTACCCGACACCGACAAAAAGGAAATTCTGTCACACATCTCCATTTGAAATACATCAATCCCCTGCCGAAGAACGTCGGCGAGATTTTGTATAACTTCAAACATGTCCTCGTGCCGGAAATGAACCTCGGACAGTTGATAAAAATCCTTCGCGCAAAGTACCTCGTGCCGGCGGTTGGCCTGAACAAGATTCAAGGCCTTCCCTTTATGGCTGTGGAGATCGAAAAGAAAATTGATGAAATGTTGAAAGGAAGATCATGAGCACGCTTGTCGATGAGCTGATGAGTCAGACCAAAACTGCCGAACCAGTCAAATACACGTCGAAGGATTTTCAAAGCGACCAGGATGTTCGATGGTGCCCCGGGTGCGGAGACTATTCAATCCTCGCACAGACACAACGTGTGATGCCTGACCTTGGCATACCAAAACACAAAATCGTTTTTGTCTCGGGCATAGGGTGTTCAAGTCGTTTTCCGTACTACATGAATACGTATGGCTTCCACAGTATTCACGGGAGAGCAACGGCAATTGCGTCGGGCATCAAGATGGCGCGCCCGGATCTCACAGTCTGGGTCGTTACGGGTGACGGCGACGGCATGAGTATTGGCGGAAACCATTTCATCCATTTGATGCGCCGGAACATCGATGTAAACGTCCTTCTCTTTAACAACCAGATTTACGGGCTTACCAAGGGACAGTATTCGCCGACATCGGAGTTCGGTAAGGTCACAAAATCGACCCCCTACGGGTCAATCGACTATCCGTTCAATCCCGCGGCGCTTGCCCTCGGGGCGAGTGCGACCTTCGTTGCGCGAACCATGGACCGCGATCCCAAGCACATGCAGGCCGTTCTCAAAAAAGCGGCTGAGCACAAAGGCACCTCTTTCGTCGAAGTGTACCAGAACTGCAATGTCTTCAACGACGGTGCTTTCTTTCAGTTTACGGAAAAAGACACGAAGGACGATAGCGTCGTGTTTATCGAGGACGGGAAGCCTCTGGTGTTTGGAAAAGATCGCGACAAGGGTATTCGCCTCAACGGGTTTTCACCGGAGGTCGTATCTCTTAAGGATGGCAAATGGTCACTCAACGACCTCCTGGTGCAAAACGAAAAAGACACAACCCTTTCGTTCATCCTCGCGGACATGACCTACAAGCCGAATCTGCCAAGGCCCATGGGCATTTTCCTCGCCATCAACAGACCTACGTACGAGACGGAGCTTATGCGGCAGATCAGCTTTGCCAGGGAAAAACGCGGCGAAGGAGACATGTCGAAACTTCTGAATTCCGGAGAAACCTGGGTCATCAACTGATGACTTCCAACATTCGCAAAGGTGTGGCTGCCTGCATGCCACACCTTTTTTGTTTCTTGCCTCTCCATTGCCCATTATGGTCCAATCGAAGAAACCTCGAAAGTCGCTCCTGAAAAAGGAATTTGACGTTTTCAGGAAGACTCTCAAGACGAAGAAGAGATTCGTTTTGACAACGCACGTCAACCCGGACGGTGACGGCATCGGGAGTGAACTGGCTCTCGCCGCTTTTCTCAGACGAAAGGGAAAACAGGCCCGGATCATCAACTTCAGCTCCACGCCCTCAAATTATCGGTTCCTTGACTCGAAAGAATTAGTTGAGACATTTAATACAGACAAACACACACCGGTGTTGCACCAGGCCGATGTCATTGTTATTCTTGACACCAACCACCCCGACCGCCTCGTAGCCATGAAGGAGCCGGTTCTTCACAGCAAAGCCTTCAAGATTTGTATTGACCATCACCTTGACCCTGCTGAATTCGCGGACCTCTATATTATCGATGAACCGTCAACCGCAACAGGCGAAACGGTCTATCGTCTTCTTTCTTTTCTTGACAGACGCTCCATAACAAAAGAGATTGCTGTGTTGCTCTACACAGCAATCATGACGGACACAGGCTCATTTCGTTATCCGAAGACCGATCCAGAAGTCCACACAATCATCGCGCACCTGCTGAAGCTTGGAGCAGACCCGGTGAATATCTATGAAAATGTGTACGAACGGGGAACGGCGGGCCGTATTAAACTCCTCGGCCAGGCATTGGCGAATCTTCAGCTTGTCCATAACGGGAACGTCGCTTACCTTACCATAACGCAGAGAATGTTGTTGGACACAGGTACAACAGAAGCGGATACAGATGCATTCGTTCCGTATACACTGAGCGTCAATGGAGTGATCATCGGGATGATGTTTACCGAACTCGCCGACGGACTGAAAATAAACTTCCGCTCAAAGGGAGACATCAGAATAAACGAACTCGCAAAGGAATTTGGTGGAAACGGACACAAAAACGCAGCCGGTGCGCGTATTTACAATGCGAAATTGTCGGATGTGCTGCCGAGAGTGATTGAACGTTCTCAAGCTTACGTACGCTAAAGGATAATCATGAAACTTTCATTCCAGAAGAACCCGGCCCACAAAATCCCGGCCGACCTTATTGCATTCTTCATCCACCAGGACGGAACGGCGTTCAAGAAGGAAACGACTTTGATTGGGAAGGTTTTGAACATCGGTTCTGTTCTCAAGTCCGCCGATTTCGAGGGGAAGAAGGACCAATCCGCTATGGTCTATGTTGATTCACATGGGGGGCCGGAAAGAGTTCTCCTGGTGGGTCTCGGCGAGAAGAAGGATGTGACACTGGAGCGTTACCGACGAGCTGCTGCTTTCGCAGCCAAACGGGCACAAAAACTGAAAGCAAGAAACCTTGCCCTCTTCCTCCCTTCCCTCCAATATAAGCCCGGGGATTCCCTTGTGGCATTTGCAGAAGGCGCTTTTCTTTCTCTTTACAAATTCGATAAGTATCTGACGAAAGAAGAGAACGAGACCTCGAAGGTTGAAGAAATCATTCTGGCTTCCGATGAGGCCAAAATTTCGGCTGCGTCAAAACCTGCGCTGAAATATGCTCAGGCAGTGTGCGAGGCAACGTATTTTGCGCGCGATCTCGCAAATGCGCCGGGTGTCTTCATCAGAAAGCAGCGTCGCTGAAGAAA
>CAYNRS010000347.1:0-3351 GCA_964399565.1 uncultured Ignavibacteriaceae bacterium | reverse complement strand
ACTCGTCCTTGGCCATAGGGATTCCGAATGGACAGCGTATGCGCCGATTCTCGAAGAAGACATCGCTTTCTCCAACATCGCTCAGGACGAGCTCGGACATTCACTCGTCTGGTTTACTTTGTATGAAGAGATCATGGGAAGGAACCCCGACGAAATGGCTTTCCAACGGCCATGGAAAGACTTCCGGTGTTGCGGGTTCGTCAGCTCTCCGAAGGGAGACTTTGCACACGCGGTGGTTCGCCAGTTCCTCTTTGATGTTGCGGAACAAGTTAGATTAACAACATTGTCAGAGAGTTCATTTTCTTCCCTGCGCGATATTTCCACGCGTATCATACGAGAAGAAAACTACCACGTGATGCACTCTCAAGGCCTTGTGGAGCGACTTGGCGACGCAACGGAAGAAAGCCACAAACGAATGCAGGCCGCTGTGAATGAAGCGTTTCCACAGGCACTCGGCATTTTCGAGCGGCTTGATTCCGAGGAAGAGCTTGTGCATGGAAAATTATTCCCGGGAAACGAAAAACTGAAATCATCATGGCTTGACGAAGTCGTGCCGGTACTCCGCCGGGCCACGCTTTCCGTGGACGTTGAAGGACCTGCCGGTTCCTTTGTTCCCCGTGTTCAGGCGGTCGAGGGTGGAAGGAAGGGGAAACACAAGGACCACCTGAGTTCTCTGGTCGAAGACATGCAATCAGTGTATAAGCTCGTGCCAAATGGAAAATGGTGAGAATGGGAGGATTCCTATGAAAGGATCAGAACACACCGAGATGACGGCATTTCGTTGCACGGTTATAGCACTTGTTCTTCCAGCGGCGGTTATGTTCTTGTCATGCTCTTCTGGCGTTGGATCCACGAGACTCAGCGGAATGAGGGATGTCTTGACGATTGAGGAAATTTCGAAAGAAAACGTCACCAACGCCTACGAGGCTGTTTCGAAACTGCGGCCACATTTTTTTCAGACCCGGGGAACTTCACGCCCGATGGTGTATCTTGACAACATCCGGTATGGGGAAGTCAGCTCGTTGCGGGATATTCCAGTCTCAAGTGTTCATCAGATAGAGTACATTAACGCCAGCGACGCGACGACACGATTCGGGACCGGCCACACAGGAGGTGTCATCATGGTGCTGACTCGAAGATAACTTATGCCGTTTGATCTCAAACAGAGCGCGGCATCAATGGAAAGCAAAGCCTGGAATGCTCTCCAGACTGTTCAGGATCCGGAAATTCCAGCGCTTTCTCTTCTTGACCTTCACATCATTCGTTCTGTTAAGGTTGAGGACAACGGGGTCGAAGTGGAAATGACGCCGACGTTTATGGGGTGCCCGGCTCTTGAGCGCATGAAGGAGGATGTCCGTCTTCGATTGTATGAAGCCGGTTTTACGAGTGTTCGAGTTCATGTGAACCATTCAACACCATGGTCGACAGACCTGTTGGGCGAGAGAGCGAAGGAAAAACTGAAAGAATTTGGAATTGCACCGCCTCCTCGAATGACCAATTCTCTGCCGGCGACTCTGCTTCTTCCGGTCTCGTGTCCTTTCTGTGCTTCATCTGAAACACACATGGAGAGTGCGTTTGGCTCGACACTGTGCAAACAGATTTACTATTGCAACTCCTGCCGCCAATCTTTTGAACGTTTCAAGCCGCTATAATACGAGGTATTTGTTCCTATCATCTTCCCTGGCCATAGCTAGTCCGAAAGGGTCATCGCAATTTTTGGGCAACTGGGGTTGCAGGCGTTTCGCAAACACCAAGCTCAAAACGTCCTCTCTTGGGTGAAGTGTGGTCACAAGAATCATCAAGGTTTCTCCGCGAAATCCTGACCCAAAAACTATTGCTCTTGCGGCCAACGTTTTGAAGAAAGGCGGCTTGGTGTGTTTTCCCACGGAGACCGTTTACGGATTAGGTGCATTTGCTTTCAATGGAAGTGCAATTCGCAAAGTGTTTAAGGCCAAAGGCAGGCCGTCTGATAACCCGCTTATTGTCCATATTGCGGACATTCATGATCTAAACATGTTTGCAGTGGACATCCCACGGAAAGCTGTAACGCTTGCACGCCGGTTCTGGCCCGGCCCTTTAACGCTCGTTTTGCCCTCAAAAAAAAACGTTCCTGATATTGTTCGCGGTGGATTGTCAACCGTTGCAGTCCGCGTGCCTGACCATCCTGTCGCACTTGCGTTGATACGAAGGTTGGGCACAGGAATAGTCGCTCCCAGTGCCAACCTCTCAGGCAGACCCAGTCCGACAAAAGCAAATCATGTGTTTGCAGACTTGAAGGGAAAGGTGGACCTGATACTCGATGCTGGCGCGACGAAAATTGGAATTGAATCAACGGTCTTAGACCTTACTGTTCATCCCCCGGCGATTCTTCGGCAAGGCGGTTTGGCAAAGGAGAAAATCGGAAGAGTCATAGGCCTTGTGCAAGATACGAAAGCCAAAGGTCTGCTCAAACGGTCTCCCGGTACAAGGTACAGGCATTACGCTCCAAGGGCGACGTTGATGATTGTTCGTAATCCAAAGGAGGTCAGATCCGTGCTGAGGAAGGGCAAAAGGGTGGGGCTTATTTATCATTCGTTTGATCCGAGAAAGATTAGGACTCCAAACACACGCAGGTTACGCGGCGATGCCTCTGAATTTGCTAAGAATCTTTTTGCGACAATCAGAGAGCTTGACGATTTTGGCCTCGACATCATTCTCGTGGAAAGAGTGAGGAAACGCGGAATAGGGAATGCAATAATGGAGCGACTTCAAAAAGCGGCGGAGGAATAACTTTCCCGATGTTCTTTTTGGAATTTTCTTGTATATTATCGCTCCAATCTTTAGACCATGTCTGACCTCAATCACGAGCGTTTAGAAATTCTTGAGCAATTTGCGCGTCTTGATGTCCAGCGAAAGGAGCGTACGGGGATTCCTGAAGCAATTTTTGCCGAGGGAAAGACGCCGGACCAGGTGGCAAGAATGCTCGATTCATTGACGGAAAAATCCGGTTATGCGCTTGCCACGAGAGTCTCAGAGGTCTGCGCCCAATACGTCATTGATCATCTCAACTCAAAGCTCGTCCTTCAGCACAACCGGACCGGAAGGACGATCGTTGCCCGTCGTCATGAGTATGAGCCGAAATCTACAGGGGGAAAAGTCGCCATCCTCGCGGCGGGAACCTCGGATTTACCCGTTGCAGAGGAAGCAAAAGTTACGGCCGAGGTGATGGGTTGCGAAGTCTTTGCCTTTTATGATGTGGGTGTTGCCGGGATACACAGGTTGGCAAGCCCCGTGGAAACAGTTGTGAAAAAAGAAATTTCCGCCGTCGTTGTTGCCGCCGGCATGGAAGGAGCCCTGCCATCAGTCGTGCGG
>CAYNRS010000346.1:0-3353 GCA_964399565.1 uncultured Ignavibacteriaceae bacterium | reverse complement strand
TCGGCACTTTGAAGTAATAGTCGACCGGCCTGAGTGTATCTTCATCGCGATACAATCCGATATGTCCGACACGAGCGTCAGGGATCACTTCGACAAAACCACCTACCAAACCAAGCCCGGCCCGCAGAATTGGAACAAGAACAACCGGGTGCGTAACAATACTTCCACGTGTTTTCTCCAGAGGCGTCTTAATTTTCACTTCCTTCACATCAAGGTCCCTTGTAACTTCGTACGCCATCAGACTGGCCATCCGGCGCAGGATTGCCCTGAATTGATTGCTCGGAGTCGCTTTCGCGCGCAGCAGAGTGAGATCCCTTTTTACCAACGGATGATCGATAACAAAGACATTTTCCATGGATATCTCGTTAGAATCTTTTTGAAATTTGATTGGCCGCAATGAGAATTGGATCCCACAACGGTGCGAATGGCGGTGAGTAAATCAAATCGAGGCGGAAGATCTCATCGACGGTGAGTCTTTGCTGAATCGCGACGCCAAGAGTATTTGCCCGAAGAACACTTCCCGAACCTCCGAATACATTTGCTCCAAGCAGTCTTCGAGACTTTTTGTCGGCAATGAGGTGAACGCAAACTTTCGCATTACCCGGATAGAAACTGATTTTTGAATTGCCTGTGATTTGTTCAGTAATAACATCGAAACCCGTTTCACGGGCTTCCTCCGAGCTAATCCCGACCTGCGCAACTTCCAGGTCAAAGATTTTCACCGCGAGAGCCCGAATAACACCTTTGAAGACTGCTTTTCCGCCCGCCGCATTTTCACCCGCGACCCAGCCTTGCTTGCTGGCCGTCGTGGCCAAAGGAATGTACATCCGCTTGTTGTTCACAAGGTTTTTTACTTCGCAGCAATCACCGGCCGCAAAAATCGTGTCTACGTTTGTTGCTTGACGCTGATCGGTGATGACGCCGTTATGGGAGCCAAGATGAATTCTCGCTTGAGCGCAGAGTTCTACACTCGGTTCAACTCCGAGGGAGAGAACGATGAGATCTGTTGAAAATTCTTCATCCGAAGTCACTGCTGCAACAATAGCACTTTGCTGATTCGTTTTGAAGCTTTTGACCTGAGTATTCGGCACGAAGCGCACATTGTGTCTTTCGAGTTCCTGAAGAGCTGCTTTTCGCGTTTCCAGTTCCAGGCCGGACATCGGCAGGTCATGGAGATGGAGGATTGTCGTTTCTATCCCATTGTTGACGAGAGCCTCGCTCATTTCCATGGCAATGTATCCGCCTCCCACGATGAGTGCCCGTCGAGGCTTTGCTTCAATAATAAATTTCTTTAACGCGTGCCCGGATTCAAGCGAATTGATGTGAAACACATTTCGTGCATCCTCGTTTGCAAGGCCAAGTTTCTTCGACTTCGAACCTGTCGCCAGGATGAGTCGGGAATACTCGAATTCCTCCGCCTTGTCGCGACCCAAATCACGCACGACAACCTTTTTTTTGACAGAGCGAATTTCTTCGACACGGTGCAGCGTCCTCACTTTTACTCCTTTTGTTTGTTCGAGTCGCTGCGGAGTATACGTGACGAGTTTGTCTTTGTCTTTTACTTCATTGCCGATGTAGTAAGGGACCTCGCAGATTCCGTACGAAATGTATTCCCCCTGTTCAAAGAGAACCACCTCGGCGTTGGGATTGACGCGCTTTGCCTTGCTTGCAGCGCTCGGGCCTGCTGCAACTCCGCCAACAACAAGAATGCGTTGTTTCATTTCTTTCGGAAGACAATACTCAGGGGTACGCCGGCAAAACCAAAATGCTCACGCAGCGCGTGGCCCAGAAATCGTTTGTACGATTCCTGAACAAGGCCGGGCTCGTTGCAAAAGAAACTGAACATGGGAGGCCGGGTTTTCACTTGTGTGACATACTTGATCTTTATTTCCTTGGGACTGGACGATTTCGGCGGGTTCCGCTGTATCTCGGGCAACAGCGTCTTGTTAAGAACGCTCGTTTCGATCCGCTTGCATTGCTCTCGATGGACGTCATCTGATTTTTCAATCACCTTGCGGATCCGTTGTCTGGCTTTTGCAGAAATAAAAAGAATTGGGAGAAAATCGTACAATCCGAGCTTCTTGAGAATGACGAGCTCAAATTCGCGGGCGGTTTGAGTAGATTTTTCAACAAGATCCCACTTATTAACAGCAATCAGGGCCGACCGGTGACGTTCCATCGTCGCACTGACAATGTGGAGGTCTTGTTTATCAACACCGGTCTCCGCGTCAAAAAGAATGATCGCCACATCACTGTTCTCAATGCTCTTGAGGGTTCGAATGGCACTGTAAAACTCGATATTCTCGTTCACTCGGCTTTTCTTCCTTAAACCGGCAGTATCGACAATAATGTACTCCTTCCCGTCAATCGTCACAATGGAATCGATAGAGTCGCGAGTCGTTCCGGGAATCTCAGTGACCACGGTGCGTTGTTTCCCCAGCAACGCATTCACAAGGGACGACTTCCCAACATTGGGTTTGCCAATAATCGCAAGGCGAAGAGCCTGTTCTTCTTTTTTGACGGCCCCATTCTTACCAAACGGTGTGGTAAGCACGTCAAGAAAATCGCCTATTTGCCTGCCGCCAAGTGCCGAAATCGCAAACGGCTCTCCCAGACCCAGCGCAAAAAACTCAGAACTCAGGTATTCTCGTTTGACCGAATCGATCTTGTTGACAACAAGGTGGACAGGTTTGTTTGATTTTCTGAGCACCATCGCTATTTGCTGATCGAGTTGCGTAATCCCTTCGACGGCATCCACAAGAAACACGACTGCGTCAGCTTCTTCAATGGCGATCTTTGCCTGTTCCCTGATAGCTTTTTCAAAGACATCCGTTGATTCTGGAACGTACCCACCTGTGTCGATAACAGTGAATGTTTTGCCAGCCCATTCAGCGCTTCCGTATTTGCGATCTCTGGTAACTCCAGGAGAATCATGGACAATCGCTTCCCGAACTCCAAGAATGCGGTTGAATAAAGTAGATTTACCTACATTCGGCCGACCGACGATAGCGATGATGTTTAACGCCATAATATCAAAATTACCCAAAAAAGGGACGATATTCAATGAAGACGGGAAGATTCCAACAAATGGTTCAGGGAAGGCAAAACTTTCGAAAGCCTTAAGGCCACAAGAGAAAACTGGATGTCTCACCGCCAACAAAAAACCCCTTTCAACATCAGAAAGGGGTCGTGCAAAGACGAAACTCAGAGTATTCGAGTCATTCTTTCCAGTAAAGGAATTCTTTGACGCCAGCAATTTGCGTCGGGTCTGCGCCGCGTCTTCCGCCAAACACAAACCTGTTTTGCTCGTTTTTGTATTTCTCGCGAACCTTTGACGCTTGCGCTGTGGTCTT
>CAYNRS010000345.1:0-3373 GCA_964399565.1 uncultured Ignavibacteriaceae bacterium | reverse complement strand
CAGCCCGGAGCTGAAAGATGCGAAAACAAGATTGACGAAGCTGCGAGGTTTAGTGGTAAAATGATTGGCCAGACGATTTCACATTATCAGATTCTCGAAAAACTCGGCGAGCGAAGTATGGGAGTGGTTACAAAGCTCAAGACGTCAAACTCAACCGTCCTGTGTCTTGTCTATCAATCAGTGAACAGAAGGGGGTGAAGCAGTTCTTCGGGAACATAGCGAACGGCTTGCCGAAAGATCGCGCGGATGGTTCCTGCGTCAAGTTCTTTGTGCCTGGGAATCGTTAGAGTTTGCTTGTGGCCAGATTCCGTCACACGACGGAGTTTGACGTGAGACCCTTTTTGGGAATGAAACCGAAAACCAAATGTGGAAAGAATCGAGAGAAGGTCATCACCTGATAACCTTCTCGGCTTAGGCATGTAGCGGTTCCAATTCCATCGTTAGCAACAAGGTAGGATGAGGTGAAAGTCCAAATTCTTCGAGCTTTTCACCTTCGAGATGGAGGGCAACGGCTTCTTGGAGGTTGGAAATGGTTTCGTCGAGTGTTTTTCCTTGGGTCACAACACTAATTTCATGACATTCAGCCACATAGTATTCTTCACCTTTTCGAATGAATGCCTTAATCGTTTTTTGGAGTGGAGACATGGGGAAATACCTCCTCGTTTCAATGAAATCTTGTTTCAACAAAAGTTACGAAACACTGAGAAGAAATCCAAACTGGATGAAGATAATTGTCTGGCGATTCATGTGATTGGCAAAACAATTTGTCATTACAAAATCTTCGCGAAGCTCGGTGAGGGCGGGCCCGTCCACCGGAGCCCAACACTTAACGTGAGCGTAGAACCATGATCGGTACGACTATTTCGCATTATAAAATCATAGAAAAGTTGGGCGAAGGTGGAATGGGCGTCGTCTACAAAGCCCAGGACACGAAGCTGGACCGCTTTGTCGCTCTGAAGTTTCTTCCCTCGCAAGCTTCCGCCACTCAAGAAACCAAAGACCGTTTCATGCAGGAAGCCAAAGCCGCTGCAGCTTTGAATCATAACAATATCTGCACGGTGTACGGAGTCGAGGAACACGACGGCCAGATGTTTATCTCGATGGAATACATTGAAGCCGGCACACTTAGGCAAAAACTCCCTTTTTCCAAAGCCAATGACGCGCTCTCGCTAGCCATCCAAATCGGAGAAGCGTTACAAGAAGCTCATTCAAAAGGTATTGTTCACCGCGATATCAAGTCCGACAATGTCATGCTCACTTCCAAAGGTCAAGTGAAGGTCATGGATTTCGGGTTGGCAAAGCTGAAGGGTTCGCTCAAGCTCACGAAAACGTCGAGCACGGTGGGCACCCTTGCGTACATGGCTCCGGAGCAAATCCAGGGAGGCGAAGTCGACAGTCGAAGCGACATCTTCTCGTTCGGTGTGCTCCTGTTTGAAATGCTGACGGGAAAAACCCCTTTCCGCGGCGAGCACGAAGCGGCGATGGTGTACTCGATCGTTAACGAGGAGCCGCAGGATATTACATCGATCGTACCCGACCTCTCTCCGATCGTCGTGAACCTGATCCAACGATGCCTAGAAAAGGACCCCACGGAACGGTATCAGCATTTTGACGATATTGTCGCGGATCTCAGGAGATCACAGAAGAAGACTTCCCGCGTGATGAGGAGCTCGGCTCAGCACTCTCTGGCGCAAGGCGATATCCCGAGTTCCTCACCGGACTTTTCAGCGGGTCCAGCACCGACTATAAAGACACGCAAAAAAATGTTCGTCCTCGCTGGCATTGCAGTCGCTGCGATGGGGATCATCGTCTTGACGGTCTGGTTCATAGCAGGTCCGTCACTTCCACAGATCAACCCCGATCCGGCCGTATCCACACTACAGATCCCGGCAGCCGCATACCAGTATCCCGGGATCTCTCCCGACGGCAAGTGGCTCACGTTCCCGGGCTCCGACTTGAACGGCACCTGGGACATCTACATGATGTTCATCGAGACTGGTGAAAACAAGCGGGTGACGACGGACTCAAGCCTGACGCTCTGGGGCGCTGCGACTGCACGGTTCTCTCCGGATGGAAGCTCCATCGTGTACAGCAGGAGATCTCGTTCAACGAATGTTGCGGAAGTATGTGTTGTTTCCATCTTGAGCGGCCAGGTCCGGGTCATCGCCGATACGGGGGCTGCACCGCAATGGAGTCCTGCGTGGAGCAGGATATTCTACTATCGAGCTGGCAACGATGCCCGGTTTCCAGGTCGGACGAAATGGCGGGAGTACTGGAGTGTGTCGCCGCAAGGGGGTGATTCCAGGATTGAGTTTGTTGACTCCCTTATGCAAGGTTCGAATACGTACTTTTCCCTCGGTCTGTCTCCCGACGGCAGGAAAGTAGTCTTCACCAGACCGATCAGGGGAGCCTGGCAAAACGAGATATTTATCCGCGATATTGAGACCCAGAAGGAGACTCAAATAACATTCGATGAGAAAAGCATCGATGAAGTCGTCTGGACGGATTACGGATACATTTTCTATACCTCAAACCGGAGCGGAAATTTCAACGTCTGGGCGATCCCCGAGCATGGCGGCGCTGCAATACAAGTAACCAAGGGTGCGGGTCCGGACGTCGGGTTAAACATCTCCACCGCGGCGAACCGGATGGTCTTTTCCCAACGAACGAATATTGCAACACTCTGGATTGTGAACACCGACGGATCCGGCAACAGGCAGCTCTATCCGGATGAAAACATCTATGGATCGCATGTTGCTCCCGACGGAAATACCATTGTCTTGGTGATCTCTCATCCCACCCTCCAACCAACGCTCATGCTGCGTGAGATCGCCGGTGGTCGACAGGAAATCTTGTTTCCATCCGAATCGGCAATCGGTCGGAATCAGCCGGTATGGTCGCCATCCGGCAAGGCACTTGCCTTTAATGAATTTCGACCCGGCCGAAGGGACCTCAATGCAAAAATACTCGACCTTGCCGGCGGGCGACGTGTGCGGGGCCTGGGGGAGGGAATCGTGGCAAAGTGGTATTCCGACACCGTTGTTTATGTTCTTCGGAATTCATCGACCGACAAATCCCGACCGAACTATAATTCCAATCGAGCGTTTAACCTCCTGTCGGGAGAAGAAACCGTGGTCTTCAGGGATACTGTGGATGCAATGCCGGTCTTAAAGAATTCAGCGGTGATTTATGAACAAAATGGCGCAATACGCCTTACGACCATGGAGCAGTATCAAAAAAATCCTGCCGGACGTGCACATCCCAGTTTTGGCAATATGTATCCCCAAGAAAATCCACCCCGAGAAAAACCGAATCTCTTTCTCCGCATCCCTGAAAAATTTATCTTCGATTCCCGTTACGCCTGCATGGCATA
>CAYNRS010000344.1:0-3381 GCA_964399565.1 uncultured Ignavibacteriaceae bacterium | reverse complement strand
AGTTTAACCTGCAGTTACCTCCTGTCAACCTCGTTGCCATTGCCTCTACTACACAAAATGGGGCGATCAATCTGAACTGGCAAAATGGAGGTGGGGCAACGCCGCTGATGAAGTACTATATCTATCGAGGTGCTGATTCAACAAATGTTGTGCGGATCGATTCTACGGTGGGCACAAACTTCACGAATGTGGGGCTGTCATTCACAACGTACTTTTATCGTGTAACTGCCGTCGACTCGACCGGTTTTGAGAGCGCGAGGAGTTTTGCTTCAAGTGCGACTGTGGTTTCGTTAACACCGAAGATCACATCGTTCACTCCGGGATCGGCAAAAGTTGGGAATACCATTACCATCAATGGATCGAATTTCAATCCCATTTCGGGCGACAACGTTGTTTATTTTGGCGCGGTGAAAGCGACGGTCAATTCAGCGACGTCGACTCAGCTTGTTGTCATAGTCCCATCGGGCGCATCGTACCGACCGATTTCGGTGACAAACCTGAGCACGAACCTCACAGCACACTCGAATTCCTCGTTTGGAGTCATCTTTCCGAGCAACAGACAAATCATTACGTCCTCGCTGGCTGCCAATGTTGACTTTGCGACAAACGTAAATCCAGAAGACGTCGCAATTGCCGATATCGACGGGGATGGCAAATCCGATTTGGTTGCGACAAGTCAAAATGACGATGTTGTTTCTGTCTTTAGAAACACAAGTACTCCTGGCTCAATTACCACAGGTTCATTTGACCCGAGAGTTAATTTTGCGACAGGAGATGTTCCGCTTAGGCTTGCTCTCGGTGATCTGGATGGTGACGGAAAACTTGACCTGATTGTTTCACATAGTAGCAGCACTTTTATCTCGGTTTTCAGAAACACTGCGACTCCAGGTCCTATATCAGCAGGTTCGTTTGCCGCCAAGGTTGACCTCTCAACAGCAGGCTTCACTAACAGGGGTGTTGCCGTCGGTGACCTTGACGGGGACGGCAAACCTGACATTGCAGTAGTGCATACGGCCACTGGTGGTTATGTAGTTTCCATTTTCCGAAACACTGGGGCGCTGGGTTCTATTTCGTTTGCCGCGAGAGTTGATTTTGCTGTGGGAGACACCCCGCATGATGTTGGCATCAGTGATCTGGATGGTGACGGAAAACCCGACTTGGTCGTTGTAAACAGTTTCGGCGCCTCCGATACGACCATTTCAGTATTTCGAAACACAAGTGCCGTTGGCACTATTGATGCAAATTCTTTTGCCCCAAGGGTGAATTTCCCGGTGGGAATAGCCCCGATGGCGGTCGCCATTGGGGATCTTGACGGGGATGGGAAGCAGGACCTCGCCGTAGCGAATCGCGTTAGCTTAACTGTTTCGATTCTTCGTAACACTGCGACACCAGGTACCATTGCAGCAGGATCTTTTGCGCCGCGCGTTCAGTATCCAACAACAACAGGACTGTACGACCTGGGAATTAGCGATTTGGACGGAGACGGCAAACCTGACATCGCCGCAAAAAGTGATTTCGACCCTGATATCTATCTTTTTAAGAACAATAGCACGTCCGGGTCGGTGGCTTTTGCGAGTCCGGTGAACTTTACTCAGGGGAACACAGTTAACAGTATCGCCATTGGGGACCTTGACGGGGACAGCAAGCCAGATTTGGCTTTACCAAAGAGTAATCATGTCGTTGCCGTCATGCGGAACACGGTTGCGCCTCCGTCAAACAACTCGGCATACTTGCCGGGCACAAATCTTTCGCGCATTCGCGTCACTGATGGGACGCCGCTTCATCCCAACGCCGTTCCTTCAGCCTACAAGATTACTGGGGCGACCATTACGGTGGAGGCGTGGGTGTATCCGATGGGCCTGCCGCCTCAAGGAGATGGAAGCATTATTGTGTCGCGTCCGTATATTAATGGCGATCCATTTATGGCGTACGAGCTTCGCATCGGCAACTACGGCGGGACGGACGATCCGAAGTTTGAATTCATCATTAGTAACGGCACGCCAGGTACCTGGGGATTTGTGCGCGATGTCAGTGCGGTACCTCTTGGTGCGTGGACTCACCTTGCGGGCACGTACGACGGCTCGACTGTGAGACTCTATTTGAACGGAACGCTCGTTGCTCAAACTTCGTATACCGGCGGCATTGGATTGGGAGACACCGGCTTTTATCTTGGCGGCGTGACGTACGGATTCTATGAGGGTTTGATCGATGAAGTTCGCTTATGGAACGTAACGAGGTCTCAAGCACAAATTCTTTCCACAATGAGTTCTCTCCTCGATGGCAGTGAACCCGGGCTCGCCGGATACTGGCCGCTGGATACAAGTTATGTCGACGCGCAAGGCAGACAGGTTACCGCGGATGCGACGAACAATCATAACGATCTCGCGGTGCAGTTTGGCGCTCGCTTTGAAAGGTTCAATCCCCAAAGTGGTGCTGTCACATTGCCTCCGGACATTGTTATCCCGGCCCAGGTCAGTGCAACGGCTGGAGTTTTGTTTGAGACCTTCCCCAATCTCCTTGGTTGGCCAATACCGACAGTAACTCTCATTTCGGGACCTGCCGGTATGTCATATGATCAAGGACAAAACCGATTAAGCTGGACGCCTACCGGAGGCAACTACGGTTTCTATAACGTAACCCTTCAAGCGACAAATAGTTCAGGAAGTGTCCAAAAAAGCTCATCCATTTGGGTTGATGCATTCGCACACGATTACCGAATTCATGATAACAACAATGCAAAGTTCCTGTTCACCTCCGCAGGACTCTTAGGCGCAGGCGGTGCTCCTGGATTGGTTAACGACACCATTGGATTTACCTATCAGGGAAAGAAGGGCCTTTTCCAGGGTCAGTTGCTTGTTGCGAAGTCCGGCACACAAGTGTCGGGAGGGCTGTTTAACCGCGAATACGGCATCAGGGATCCGATAACGAGTATTACCAGTCCATTTCCTGGATTCAACCAGGCCTTCCGGGCACGGTTCGACGATGCCCGCGCTCCAAATCCCATCGGCGTCAATGTTGTTTTGACAACGCATTCAAAATCCAGCGCGCCTGACGACGACTATGTCCTCCTCGATTACCAGATCACGAACACGACCGGGAGTACTTTGTCCAATATCCACATCGGACTGGGCATGGACTGGGATGTTGGGAATCCGGCGAATGACCTTGGCGCTTACGATTCCGGCCGGCGACTCGTTTATGTGTACGAATCGGGCGGCGCAACCAATCCGTACTTCTATGGAACGAGACTGCTTTCAGGACCTGCATCTGGAAGCGTAGTGTGGTCCGCCGGTAATGACGATTTGGATTCGACGCTGCACCTGCGACTCACAACGTTCGGTCCCGATGCCACAGTTCCTGGGGATCAACGCGCTGAAATTA
>CAYNRS010000343.1:0-3394 GCA_964399565.1 uncultured Ignavibacteriaceae bacterium | reverse complement strand
GAGGGCGGCGCGATCGTCGTCAACGTGGCCATAAACTATGTTCTCATCCCCTTTACGCAAATGAGGTTTGGAAATGGCGGAATAGGTTCTGCCATCGCAACGCTCGTGACAGAGCTCGGCATTATGATCGGTATGGCTTCCGTCATCGATAAAAGGATCATAAAGAACTCTCGCGTCTTAGTACAGATGAAATCTCTGCTTGCCGGAATATGTATGGCGGGTTGCCTGGTATTGACAAAAGAAGTTTCGCTCCACTGGATCATGCAGGCTGTGATTGCATCAACAGTTTATGGAATCAGTCTTCTCCTGTTGAGGACGTTCGACGGCTCAGACTTTGCGCTTCTGCGAAGTGTAATCCCGTCCGTCTGGTTTCCTAAACGAATTCTGCGACAAGAAGAATAGTCCCACAACACAACGAATGTCAAACGACCATGAGTAAAGGCAACGGCTCCAACGGACATATGCCAGGAGAAGGGAATCCGAAAAAGGTCAAGGTGTTGTTGTATCACCGCATCCTTTCGAACGGACAATCTGAGGATTCAGCCGACATCGGTGTTTCCATCGAAAAATTCAGGCGGCAGATGAAGATGCTCGACCGATGGGGGTACACGTCAATTACCTTTGACGATTTCCGTCTTTTCCTTGAGGGCGAGTTGAATCTTCCAAAGAAGCCCGTCATTATAACCTTTGACGACGCATACACGGACATTTATGACCTGGCGGCGCCAATCCTCAGGGAGTACGGAATGAAAGCTGTTGTTTTTGTGGTAGGCGATATGTCCCTTCGCGAAAGCATTTGGGATCGATCGGTTGGGCCGGTGCATTCCCTCCTCAATAAGAGCCAGATACTAGCGCTGCATGACGAGGGGTTCGAAATCGGCTCGCACACACTCAGCCACCCAAAGTTGCCAAACCTCGGTTCCGACCGGGCATGGGAGGAGCTTCACAAGTCGAGGATCATCCTTGAGATCCTGCTGGATTCGCCCGTAAAGAGCTTTGCCTATCCTTATGGTCTCGTCAATGCACGCGTGAAGCAAATGGCGCATGACTCGGGCTACACAGTTGCCTGCGGGGCGTACACGGGTCCTCCGTTGTTTGGAGATGACTATCTCGAGGTTCGAAGGATTATGGTGAAGAATTCTGCGAATTCACTTCAATTCTGGTTTCAACTTCAGCCTGCGTACCTGTATTATCGTTGGCTCGTGTGGAAAACCAAATCGAGGTTGTTGAGATTCTTGAGAAAGAATCCGGCTGGCGATTTTGTCGGCGTTCGTCACGCGAACGAAAAACAAATGCTGGCTGGACCAGAGCTTCTTGAGACTTCCCAGTAAAAGAAGAGAGCGATAGTCGAACATGAATAATCCGGAAAGTACAGTTTTGCCCTTTAAGACCTTGACCCTGGTCACTGCCCGGCTAGGACATCCGGATTTCAATGAGCTTGTGCGTCGCGAGGCGGAAGATACCTATCCAAGGGTTATTCTTTTTGAGAAATCGTTGAACGCGGACATGCTCAACGAGAAGTTTCTCGAACGATTGCCTGCATTCCGTCGATTCTGCTATAAGTTGATCCCAACTCACCTTGCTCAAGTTGCGGAGGCCTCGCGTATCTCGGGCCGGTATGATGCGGTCATTTGTTGGGCTGAAAACCTCGGCATTCCATTTGCCATGGCGAAGATGCTTACAGGGAACAAGGTGCCACACTTCGGCATATTCTCATGGATCTCAAGGCCCAAAAAGGCACGACTAATGAAGAGAGTTCACCATCAGCTCGACCGGATTATCCTCATGTCTTCGCGGCAACGGGACTTCGCCGTTAACGACCTGAACATTCCGCCCCACAAAATCGCCCTCTATCGGTGGCCTGTGGACCTCAAGTTCTGGCGTCCGCTTGAAAGGAACGTGGATATGATCTGTTCCGTAGGTCGAGAGATGCGAGACTATGCAACTCTTCTTGAAGCGATGCGCGGTCTGGACATTCCTTGCCACATCGCGGCCGGGGGGATCACCAGCGGAAAAAAGGATCCATGGAGGAAAGCCCTGAAGGCTTCCGAGGCCTCGAGGCCGAATCTTACGGTAGGGAAGAAGTCGTTTACAGAATTGCGCGAGCTGTACGCCCGTTCAAGGTTTGTCGTTATTCCTCTTTTGCCCACCGAAACAGACAACGGGACAACAAGCATCCTTGAAGCAATGGCCATGGGGAAGGCGGTCATCTGTTCGAAAGTTTTCGGTCAGCGCGACGTTATCCAGGATAACGTCAACGGACTCCTCGTGCCACCACAAGATCCCAAAGCATTACGAGAAGCAATTCTCCGCCTCTGGAACAATCCAAGTTTAGCTGAGACAATGGGGCGGGAAGGAAGAAAATTTGTGGAAGAGCACCATTCGTTTGACTCGTTTGTAGGGAATGTGAAGGAGAATGTGCAGGAAGTCATTACAGTCAGGAAAAAAGAGGATCTCAATCATCAACGTAGCGGAAAACGTGTCAGGGCAAAAGTCCTCACCATAGTCACCCCGGGACAGGGCAGGCCTCCCGTCGAAGAGCTAAGGCTTCTGGAACAGACAAATCGACATCCACGAACATTAATTTATCAAGAAGCGCTCGATTCAGACATCCTTGATGAGAGTTTTCTCAAGAAAGCACCCCTCCTTCGCAGAGCGATGTACAAACTGATGCCAACGCTTGCTGCCCAGATCGTTGAAGCCTTTATCGTAAGAAACAGGTATAAGGCAATCGTAACGTGGTCAGGAAGAAACGGCCTTCCGTTTGCGCTTCTTCTCAAGCTTACCGGATCCCGTTATCCACACATTTGCATGATGACATGGCTTTCAAAAGCAAAGAAAACATTTCTCTTGCGCAGTGTGCATCGCTACATCGACAAGATAATCTTGTGGTCCAGCGTCCAATATGATTTCGCGGCCCACACGTTGAAAATTCCAGAAGAGAAACTTGTCTTTTTGAATCGTCGGGTCGACCATAAGTTCTGGCATCCAATGAATGTGGAGACCGACATGATTTGTTCTGCAGGCCAAGAAATGAGAGACTACCCGACTCTCATTGAAGCGATGAAGGGGCTTGCATTCAAATGCCATATTGCCACTGGTGTCCTTCGAGGCGTTCTTTATGACACAGTAAAAGCCATCTACCAAAAAGGGCCTTTGCCGCCTAACGTTAGCGTCGGAAAACTCTCCATGGCAGAGCTCAGAAACTTGTATGCGCGATCGAGATTTGTTGTCATTCCTCTTCGCCAGTCCGATACGGACAATGGCGTGACTGCAATTGAAGAGGCAATGGCGATGGGAAAAGCGGTCATTTGTACCAGGACTAAAGGGCAGGTAGATATGCTCCAAGAAGGGAAAACGGGATTGTATGTGCCAGCGGGAGAACCCGGTGCGC
>CAYNRS010000342.1:0-3406 GCA_964399565.1 uncultured Ignavibacteriaceae bacterium | reverse complement strand
GCTTCAATGGATTTGAACACATCGGAATCGTCGAACTGAAAGACGGTGCAGTATTCGCCCTGCTTTACTCCTGCGGCAAACAACATATTGTCGACCCTGCCTGTCTCATAACATTTTTGTATCACATGAGGAATCGTGGCCAATCGGTTTGTCTCGATCCTCTTAAACCAGAATCCATCAGTAATCCGCACTCTCTTTAGTTCGGGAGAGCGGAGTGGATATTCGAGGACGGTCTGCGTAAAAACTGGTCGGAACGACGCAACCAAAGAAAGGACGAGGCCGAGTCCAAGGATGCGACAATTAAACCTTTTCCGGTTTGCGAGATTCATATTGAAACACTTTCCGGCCGTCCCTACCTCACCTCCCCTCCGAGGGGAGGGAAGGTGGGGTCAGACGTTAACCAGGACCTGTTGTCGCCATGAGAAACGCTGGATTTTTTCAACACTGCAGTGAATATTTGGCGAGGCTGACCATCGTGTTCATATTTAAGAGAGTTCCAATATGAGAATCGTATCGATTTCATCGATTTTCTCTGATGGAATTTTGATGGAAATCCCGAGCCCGTTTTTGCTGAAAGTCACCGGAGTGCCGTCCCGAAGAAGTGAAACGCGTTTGATTGTCTTTCCAAAATCTGGGATCAAAAGATGTGTTTCGCCGCTTAAATCATGAAGGTAGATTCTGTTTCCCTTCTGCGTTGTCACTCCCCACGAGCGCGGTGAAAGGGGACCTCCCCGCGTCCCGTAAATCGCCTCGCCGTTTCTTTCCAGCCACTTTCCGATTTGTTTGAGAGTATCTACAAATTCGGGCTGGATTTTTCCATTAGGCATAGGCCCGACATTGAGCAAAAAATTTCCGCCGTGTCCTGCAGCTTTGACAATGTAATGCACAAGGTCTTTCGTGGACTTGAATTTCTTATCCAAAAGGTTAAATCCCCAGGAGTTGTTCATTGTCTCACAAGTTTCCAATGGGAGTGAACCGATTTTCGTCTCAGCGCTGAAGCCACCTAGATTTTGCCCCGGTAAGTCCTTTTCAAACATCTGAAAATCCTCACCCTCTTTGGGAGCCAAATGATGATTGTTGCCCACAAGACAGCCAGGTTGAATAGAGTGGATAAGGCTGTAAGTCTTCTCCAATTGCCAATTCGCGTCCTTCCTGTCCCAGATGCCGTCGAACCAGATACCGGCAACAGGGCCATAGTTGGTCAACAATTCCGTCAGCTGGGCATTCACAAAACCGAGATATTCTTGCCAGTTGCCTTTGTCCGGGCGACCTGAATGCTGCCCAGTCCATCCTCGCGGAAAATAATCCTCATGCCACCAGTCGACGTGCGAATAGTAGAAGAACAGCTTGATGCCCTGACGTTGGCACTCATCCGCCACCATCCTCAGGATATCCTTCTTGTAAGGAGTGCGTTTCACGATGTCCCAGTCGCTCTGCTTTGTGTCAAACATCGCGAACCCATCGTGGTGACGGCTCGTGATGGTGATGTACTTCATGCCAGCAGCTTTGGCAAGAGACACCCATTCTTTGGCATCGAACTCTTCTGGATTGAAAAACGAGGCAAGTCTCGCGTACGTTTGCTTGTCGATCCTCCGTTGCTGCATCACCCACTCTGCGTCGCCGAGAACGCTGTAAACACCCCAGTGAATGAACAACCCGAATTTCGCGTCGCGAAACCACTCGCGATTTTTCAAGTTCTCAGCGGACGCCACATAGCTGTTCTGCGCAAGTTGAACCTGAAACGCTAAGGACAGAAAGACGAGTGCAGCAACTACTCGACCCCCTTTCTTTCTCCGTTCCGCCTGCGGGCCGAAGTCCTTCGGCGGACGTAGGTCCGAAGGGGGAAATGAAAAAGGGGTCGGCTGAGAACTTGGTCGCTGCTGTGATTTTTTATTCGTTTTCAGAAAGTCCCCTTGCTCTCGAAAGCTGTTCATTTGTATTGATATAGCACAACCCGTTGTATCTGAAAATCTCCATACGGTAATCTCATGTGTCGACCCTGGTGGCTTTGATCGCCATTCAATCGCCGTCCAGGTGTCCAGACACCATTCTTGTAAATTCCTTCGTCGATGCTGAGAATACCAGCAATCGGACGTTCTGTGTTCAACGACTGGAAGGTGACAATGATACCGGAACCGGCAACAATGAATTCATCGGCTCCGAGTTGAATCATCATGCCGCCTCCTCGAACTGTCGTATCGGCCACCTGACTTGCCCACCGGTCGAGCGGCTCGAAGAACGCCGTTAACACATATTCACCAAATTTCACTTCCGTCTTTGGTCGACTTCGATCGAGCGAGACACCCGCCGTGGTACCTTGTCCCTGCTTTTCGAGAATGATGGGGGCAAGTTGGCTCAACAGATCGTAGGCGCGAGTGAGGCGATGTCCCGAAGGGTCAAGGGATTCGATTGCAAACGGACAAAAACCAATTGCATCGTGTTGACCGATGGAATAGAATGCGTCGGCCGCAGATCGATGACTGAGCCCCGCTTCAGGAATGAATAATGGGTTGTCCGCGCGTTTGAACTTTCTGCTCCAATCGACGAAACTCCCGTGATAGATGTCGGGTGCAAGAAAATCGATTGATGGCGTTCCTGCCTTCCAGATATCCATGATGTGAGGCAAAGGTCCGCCGCTCGGATACTGACCGGGCCGATATCCCTCTCTGATTAACGCGGCGTTCACGAACATCGGCAGATTGTATTCTTTCTTCCCGGCTGCAGTTACTTCCTCAGTATACCGTGCATAGTTCCATGCGGTGAAGATTTCATCAGTGTGTAGGCCCCACCCAAAAACCTCCTCCCACGTCCCCGTCGTCTTGAATCCATTTTTCTCCCACATGGTAACGAATTCCGGCTGCAACTCTGCCTTGAGTTCTTGGAGATACGACATAAGCTCTGCAGGCACGGCCGATTGAAACGCCCTTGTTGCTTCTGCGTAATGGTCACGCGCATCGGGAATCATCCCGATCTCGCTCTCGACTTGGACCATGATCACGGTCTGTTCGCGTCCGTCCACACCGCGGAGGTGTTTCATCAACGCGACGAAGGCCTTTTTATCCGACTCAAGATTATTCCGGCTGAAACTCGTCAGCATCTCCATGCTCTTGCCGTTCTTGTCTTGCGACCTCGGGAATCGGTCAAAATCCCTCTTCACCCAAGCCGGCACGTAACAGGACATGCTGTTTTTCCATGATCCGAACCAGAGCAGCACCAATTTGATCCCATGCTTACGGGCGTCACGTATCAGGCCGTCCACGAGTGTGAAATCGAACCTCCCCTCCTGCGGCTCCATCAACTCCCAATACACCGGAGCAAGGATTGTATTGATTCTCATGGACTGAAATTTCTTCCAGTTTGGTCGCAGGTATTCTAGACTCGAGGCGGTCGAGTTCCCAAGCTCGCC
>CAYNRS010000341.1:0-3408 GCA_964399565.1 uncultured Ignavibacteriaceae bacterium | reverse complement strand
AGGCCGGTGCCACCTGTGGTCAACACCAGATCCAACGCTTTCTTATCAGCGTATTCCACCAGTTTCTTCTGAATTTGACCGGCATCATCCGAAACTACTTTATAGTCTGCGACGGCAATCCCGAGCTGTTTCAAACGGTCAACAATCAGCCTACCTGATGTGTCATCTTTGCTGCCACCTGCAACGGAATCAGACATGACCAAAACTGCGGCTTTCAGCTTCAACCCCGGGACCTTTCGGAAATCGGACTTCCCCCCTTTTTTAGTCACTAAAGAGATGCCAAGAATTTGCATTTCCTCGTCGATGACTTTTGACATGTCGTATATTGTCAGGGCAGCGATTGAAGCCGCCGTAAGAGCTTCCATTTCGACGCCTGTTTTGTATATCGCTTTCACTTCTGTGGTGATTTCGATGGAGTTTTCCTTGAATGCAAACCTGCAATCAACAAAGTCGATGGGAAGCGGATGACAATAGGGGATGATCAGGCTAGTGTTCTTCGCAGCCTGAATGGCGGCCACTTTCGCGACGGCAAGTGGATCCCCCTTCGGCATCTTGTTTTGACGGATTAGACCGATCGTCCTAGGTCGAAGCTTTATCGTCGCCTTGGCTACCGCTGTCCTCAAGGTTTTTGTTTTCTGGGAAATATCGCGCATGTGTTCTCGCAACCGTTTTTTGCTGTGGGATTACCAATCCGACGTACGTCGGGATGACAAATATACAGAGAAAAAGAAAAAGAATCTGCGAGTGAAGTCCTGATAAGGTTGGCAAAGATAACCTTGTCAAGGTCATGAAAACACAAGCGAACTTGACAAGGTCAAGGTTTTTTTTCCGTGTTTTTCCCTATATTGAAACATCTGTAAGGCCGGAGGATTTCATGAACAAAGACACTTTTAAGACACGAAAGACGCTCAAAGTTGGTTCACAAACATACACTATTCAGTCGCTTACAGCGCTGGAGAAAACTCTCGGGAAAAGCCTCAACCGTTTGCCTGTCTCCCTGAGAATCCTGCTCGAGAATTTGCTTCGATTTGAGGACGGCAGAGTTGTCCGGACAGAAGACATTGAAGCACTGGTCGAGTGGCAGCCGAAAGTAACGCCGGACAAGGAAATCGCCTTCATGCCGGCCCGCGTGTTGTTGCAGGATTTCACGGGAGTTCCCTGTGTTGTCGATCTTGCCGTGATGCGAGACGCCATGGTTAAAATGGGCGGAAACCCAGAGAAGATCAATCCTCTACAACCCGTTGACCTTGTGATCGACCACTCGGTTCAGGTCGATGAATACGGTTCTGATGCAGCTTTTTTGATTAATTCCGAAAAGGAGTTTGAGCGGAATAAAGAACGATACGCATTCCTGCGTTGGGGACAGCAGGCGTTCAAGAACTTCCGTGTGGTTCCTCCGGAAACAGGTATTGTCCATCAAGTGAATCTGGAGTACCTCGGCAAGGTTGTTTTCACCTCGAAAAATGGAGAGAACTTGGCGTATCCGGATACTCTCGTTGGTACCGATTCTCATACCACGATGATCAACGGACTCGGTATACTGGGCTGGGGCGTTGGTGGTATTGAGGCGGAAGCAGCCATGCTCGGACAGCCGATATCGATGTTGATCCCTCAGGTTGTGGGGTTCAAGCTTCACGGAACGCTCAGACCCGGCGCAACGGCAACCGATTTAGTCCTTGTCGTGACTCAAATACTCCGTAAAAAGGGTGTTGTTGGGAAGTTTGTGGAATTCTTTGGCTCGGGTTTGTCAGCGCTCAGTTTGGCAGACCGTGCGACGATTGGCAACATGTCGCCCGAATACGGCGCCACGATGGGCTTCTTTCCAGTGGATAACGAGACATTGAACTACCTGCGCTTTACAGGTCGCAACGATGAACAGATCAAACTAGTTGAAGCATACTGCAAAGGGCAGGGAATTTTCCATTCTGCGAAAAGCTCAGAACCGGAATTCTCCAACGTCGTCGAGCTGGATCTGGCGACCGTGGAGCCGAGTCTCGCCGGGCCGAAACGTCCGCAGGATCGCGTTCCGTTGACGTTGGCTCAAAGGTCGTATCGTCGAGCTCTTGTTGATGCGCTGGTCAGTAAAGGCGCCTCCATTAATGACTCCTCAGCCGCACGTTGGATAGATGAATCTCCTAACGGAGATGTGGACTCACAACAAGCGTCGCCCCACCTGGGGGATCTTGAGCAGGTGTTGAAGACCGCAACGGTGAGAAAGAACGGGTCCCAGTTTGAGCTTGGGCATGGCTCTGTCGTGATCGCGGCGATTACGAGTTGCACGAACACATCCAATCCTCAAGTAATGGTCGCAGCGGGATTGTTGGCGAAGAAAGCATCCGAACGCGGTTTGCAATCTAAGCCATGGGTGAAGACAAGCCTGGCCCCCGGCTCCAAGGTCGTTACCGACTATCTCGACGAAGCGAACCTGACGAAACCGTTGAACGATTTAGGTTTTCAACTTGTGGGCTACGGTTGCACAACGTGCATTGGCAACAGCGGGCCGTTGCCTGAACCGATTGCAAAGGCCATCCAGGAAAATGATTTTGTCGCCGTCTCGGTTCTATCCGGGAATCGCAACTTTGAAGGCAGAATTAACCCGCACGTTCGCGCGAATTACCTTGCTTCACCGCCGCTCGTCGTTGCCTATGCACTTGCGGGGACAATGGACATCGATTGGGAAAAACAACCTATCGGCAATGACAAATCCGGAAAACCCGTTTTTCTCAAAGACATTTGGCCCTCACCCGAAGAAGTGGAGTCGACGATTCGAAAGTCCGTGAAGTCGGAGATGTTTCACAAACAATACTCGAACGTGTTCGACGGAGACGAGCGATGGAAAGGGCTGCCCATTCCGAAAGGTGCGCGTTACGAGTGGATGAACGATTCGACGTACGTTAAAGCTCCGCCGTATTTTGACGGCCTTCAGATGGAGCCGACGGCACTGCGGGATATTCACGGTGCGAAAGTACTTGCTGTGCTTGGCGATTCCGTCACGACCGACCATATCTCCCCTGCCGGCTCCATTGCGGAAAAAAGCCCTGCTGGACAGTATCTGATATCGAAGGGAATCCAGAAGAAGGATTTCAACTCTTACGGTTCAAGGCGGGGTAACCATGAAGTGATGATGCGCGGGACGTTTGCCAATATCCGTCTGCGCAACCTCATGGCTCCGGGAACGGAAGGCGGCTGGGCGATTCATCCGTCGTCAAAAGAACCGATGTTTATTTATGACGCGGCGATGAGATATAAGGCAGAGGGAATTCCAACGTTGATCATCGCCGGAAAGGAATACGGGTCTGGGTCCTCGCGGGATTGGGCCGCTAAAGGTCCACATCTTCTGGGAGTCAAAGCTGCTATCGCAGAGAGTTTCGAACGCATCCATCGAAGTAATCTGATCGGTATGGGAGT
>CAYNRS010000340.1:0-3434 GCA_964399565.1 uncultured Ignavibacteriaceae bacterium | reverse complement strand
AGAATAGTCAATCGGACCACTGAATTGGAAGTCTATGCTTGTGCGAAGGTAACTGATCGTCTGTCCATCACCGTAGCTAGCAGAGGTCACACGAAATAATTCTGTGCTGAAACGAGATCGATATTCACTTGCAAGTGTGTGACCCTTTCCGTCGGAAGCCCCCGCTTCCACGATGAGATCAAAGCTTTTGCCAAAGCCCCATGTGGTTGCGGTGTCTGCGCGGAACTCCAGCCTTGAAGAATCATAAACAGACACAGTCCAGGTACCTGATAGTGACGGAAGCATTTTTACTTTCGAGGAGATCTCATTTGTGATTGGCGTATTGAAGATCACGGAAGCGTCGGGCCAGCCGTTGTAGATCTTGGACCCGTTTTCCGGATATGTCCCCAGGACTCTGAAAATCGGCTCTGGAGTAAAAGCGAAGGAGAACGGAGTTGGAAGATGGTTGCCGTTGATGTCTTCAATCGAAGTGTCGATAACCACAGTGTAACTTTTCCCTAGCTCGTACCGAACGGGTTGCCAACTGTAATAGGTTCCTTCGCGGATAATGTTGAGCTCGACAAGTTCCCTGAATGGACTGGCGGTACCTGATGTGCTTTCTCGTTTCCACCATCCATACCAGTAGTAATTGTCTTTTACGACGGCTCGAACGGGATAGGGAAAACCCTGACAAGTAATCGTCGACTGCTTGATAGAGGCGAGATTGATGTATTTGTTAAACCTGACAATGAAGTGCGGTTCATTATATCCGGGACCTTGGTTGTACAGATTGAAAGGTCCTGTAGCACCATTTGAAGGATTTGTGAAGATCACCTGGGGAATGATAGATGGATCGGAAAGACTTTGATCGTTCGCTCCAGGGTTCACAATAGATTCTTTCTTCTCACAAGCTACTGTGAAGATTACAACGGAGAAAATGATAGAGTGAAGTGTGTTGGATGGTTTGAAGTCTAACATAGATTTACCCCCCTTTCTGTATCTGATTCTAGCGGATCAAAACGAGTTTCTTCGTCTCAACAAAACTGTCTGTTGTCAAACGATACAAGTATACCCCACTTGGAAATCCCACCGCATCCCAGCGAGTGCTGTATGAGCCAGCCGAAAGTTCCTCGGAAACCAGCGTCATCACTTCCTGTCCTAAAAGATCAAAGATTGTCAGCGTCACGTGGCTTCGGTAAGGCAGCGAGAATTGTATCTCGGTGCTGGGGTTGAATGGGTTGGGAAAGGCTTTGAGCAACATAAAGCTGCTGGGCAGCTCTGCACCTGTTGAGGCAACATTCTGCGCTACCTCTTTCTTCCGGATTCGGTAGATGACACCAGTGTTGGCGCCCGAAGTTCCGAGGCTCCCGCCGGGCGAAATATCCGCAAGGAACAAAGAATGTCGCGTTGCTAATACTCCGTCGAGGTGGCCGATTGCGGGTTGATCAACACCGATAAAGTGGAAGTATTTCAAACTGTCCAGGTCAACATAGACCAAGGGGTTTTCTTCGTTGGCAAGTCCTCCGAGGGAGTACCTTCCGTGAAACCCGATGAAGATTCCTTTCCGCAACCCCGATGGAAAATCCGGAGGGGCGAAGGCAATATCATTTGGGCCCTCACTTTCCGCTCCAGTCAACGGATCTGGAATCGGTTGAAACACCACGAGAGGCGGTATTCCCTGTCCTCCGACAAACTCCCCTGAACGGTATGCTACGTAGTTGTTTGGAAAACCGAAATCCTCCACACTTCCCCCAATCGAATCGGCAGGTATGATGTTCAGCTCGTCGGCACTGAGAGGCTCGTTGGGATCCGTCAGGCCGTCGATCCCATTGTCCTGGATGTAGAGATCGCCCGTCTCCGGATGGAATGCCATTCCGGCAGCATTTCTCAAACCCGTAGCGATTTGAGTGGGCTCTGAAGTAGACACACTATCGCCATAGTCGACAACTCTAACCATATACACTGCGTCACCATGGAGTATTCCTCCTGGGCCTCTTGTGCTGCTGAATTGTAGGGTCGCAGTTGTTTTCGCGAAGTTTGCTGAAGACCCGAGCTGAAAGAAAAGGTCGAAACTATTTGACACGCTTGGAGTCGGACGGAGAGCAAGTGTGGAGTGAAGATGAAGCCAGGAACCTGTATAAGTGATTGTCATTTTGCCGATTTCGGTGAGGGTGTCAGAAAGAGTAAGTCCAAGACGGTATATCGTAATTGGCCTCGCTTGCCCGGTTACAAAAACAAGCTTACCGGCAGCACGAACAGCAGTGAGACGGCCATAAGGGATGTTCTGTCTCAGAAGAATCTGCTGATCGGCGATGCCGTCGTCGTTATTGTCGACAAACCTGATGAGACTGCCTGATGTGCTGCCGTCAAAGGACGATCCACTCGAGACAGCAGCGAGTAGTGAGCTGTCGGGCAGGAGGGTCATGCCAAGGGGAAAGTTCAGGCCGGTCGCGAAGGTGGTTATTTCGAAGTCATTCGCATTTACGCGGGCGTTGCCGCCGACTGTGAACTGTGCTTTTGAAGATTCCTCCAGGAGCATCAGCGCAGCAAGCATTAAAAAAGAAGCTTTCCTGTGAGACATAGTTTAGCCGTGGTCTCCAAAGCTCGACGCTACAGAAATGCAAAAAACCAAACACTAAGCGGGAAAAGCTATCCTTATCGAGGTCGAGAGGAGGGGCCTCGGTCGAATTATTCTCTCTTACAGCCTCCCTAGGAAATACAGCGACATCTACTGAACGTGTTTCCAGGAATCAACAAGAGGCATAAGACAGACATCACAACACAAAAGCCTGACCTCATAATCAGGTTTTTTTCATTTGTGCCGTTTGACAAGTCTCATCGCAACAACATCAGCTTCTTTGTTTCTACAAACTCGCCGGCTTGAAGCCTGTAAAGGTAAATACCGCTTGGCATTCCAACTGCATCCCAGCGCGTGCTGTAAGAACCTACCGAGAGTTCCTCTGAAACCAGTGTAGCCACTTCTCGTCCCAAGAGATCGAAAATTGTCAGCGTCACATGACTCTTGTGAGGCAAGGAGAATTGTATCTCCGTGCTTGGATTGAACGGATTGGGAAAATTCTGGCCCAAGTTATGCTGGTGCGGCAATAATTCGTCTCTTTTCACACCGGAAACAACTTTTTTGTATGCGGCAATGTTGTCAACTTCATATGCTAATGAATTTCTCATGAGCTTTAAGTCGAAGAAATAAGAAAGACTGTAACCGGGAATCCACGAATTGGCAAAGACACCATCACTAGCGAGACTGTCGCCGTGTGCGCCGTCATCAAACAAATTCATCACTTCATTCGCTGTCCCATCAGGAGATTCGACTTCCACGGAAAAGGAGATCCCCGATGGGTCAGGAACGCGAACAATCACCCGTACGGTATCGCTGGAACGATTGAGTGAATCACGGTCGGGAGATACACTTATGTTGATTCCTTTTGGAGATATTG
>CAYNRS010000339.1:0-3437 GCA_964399565.1 uncultured Ignavibacteriaceae bacterium | reverse complement strand
CCAACCGTAAACAAAGTAGGAATACGAAACGATGGTGAGCCACTGGGCGCCAATCTTGATGACGTCTATTTCATCCGTAAAAATGCTTAGCAATTGGTTGCTGAATAACAAAAAGAAGACCGAAACTCCGATCAAGAAGACCATGTTCCAGAAACCTGTCACCCAAACGGAGCGTTCGGCGCGATCGGGTTTCCCGGCGCCGAGGTTCTGTCCCACAAGCGTCGCAACAGCATTTGACATTCCCCATGCCGGCATCATCGTAAACATCATGATTCGCAAGGCAATCGTTGCTCCAGCGACAGCCTGGCTGCCAAATTCAGCAATGATGCGCATGATGAAAATCCAGGACGTCATCGCTACGATCATCTGGCCAATTCCCCCCAGCGACGTGCGAAGTATTTTCCCAATAATTTCCCATTCCAGACGCACTTGAGAGCGCTCCGCACGAATGTGTTTCCCACCGCGTTTGAAGAGAATCCATACTTGAGTGAGCACTCCTATGCCTCGGCCAATATTCGTGGCTATTGCGGCTCCCTCAATCCCCAATTCAGGAAAAGGTCCCAAGCCGAAAATAAGAATCGGATCCAAAACGATGTTGAAGGCATTGGCGATCCAAAGAACGCGCATTGCGATTGCCGGGTCGCCCGCACCCCGAAAGACCGCATTGATGACAAAAAGAAGAATAATCACCGCGTTACCGCCCAGCATCCATTGTGCATAGCCGTATCCATGCTCAAGCGTCCACTCGTCAGCTCCCATGAGGGCAAGCAAATCCCTCGCAAAGAAAATCCCCGCCGCTGCAAATGGTACGGAAGCCATGAGCGCTATGACAATAGACTGAACTGCCGTAACGGAGGCTTCCTCTTTGTTCTTTTCTCCGATTCGTCTCGCAACGATCGCCGTAACCGCTGTCGATAAACCCATAGCAATCGAGTAGAGCAGGAACAAATACGTCTCCGTCAAACCGACGGTTGCCACGGCCGAGGCACCAAGAGTGCCAACAAAGTAGATGTCCACTACCGCGAACGTCGATTCCATGATGAGCTCGAGGACCATCGGAACGGCAAGAAGGAAAATCGCCTTGCCCATGCCGATTTGCGTGTAATCAGCTTCCGTCCCGCGAATGGCGCCTTTTAATTCCTGCCAGAGAGATTGCCTGGCCGGCTGTGGAATTTGGCTATCGATCGATATATCCAGGTTCGCTTCTTCTTGCACGAGTTATCCTTTTTGACTTACAGTATGCGTTATTTCTATCCCCGCTTAAAAATTACGAGTTTATGTAATCTCGTGAGTTGCCAGTCGACTGAAACTCAGCCGCCGGCAATCGCTCCTATGATCAAGAAAGGCTCAGTTCCCGAACGGACTGCTTCGGGCAACTCCGTGTCGGCAGGTTGAAGTGACAGGTCCTCCCCACAGGCATAAAATCGCAGAAACGGACGGCGCTTGTGCGTAGCATGGTCGCGTATCGTTCCGCGAAGCATCGGATAGCGTTTCTCGAGCGCGTCAAGTACCGATTGCACCGTGAGAGAACCATCGACGTTCAATTCGACTTCTTTGTCGACGCGCGCCAATGTCCGCAAGTGATACGGGAGCTCCACTCGAATCATAACCTTTATCAAATTCCAATTTATCAAATCACAAGCACCAAATCGTTTGGGATTTGGTGATTGAGATTTGGGATTTCCCTACGATAGTGTTTGAACTTCGACGGAATAGACAGGAGGAAGGTCACGGACAATTAGCATCCAGTGGTTTCCGCTATCCGCGGACGCGTACACCTGTCCGCCCGAAGTGCCAAAGTACACTCCGCATGGATCGAGTGAATCAACGGCCATTGCGTCGCGGAGAATGTTCACATAGCAATCGCGCTGTGGCAGGCCATCTGTGAGCGCTTCCCAGTCATTTCCACCCTTGCGGCTTCGGTAGACGCGCAGCTTGCCTTCGGGCGGATAATGCAATGAGTCGCTCGTAATCGGGATAACGTAAACCGTCTCTGGCTCATGCGCGTGAACGTCGACCACAAACCCAAAGTCAGTCGGCAAGTTTCCGCTGACTTCATGCCATGAATCGCCGCCGTTATCGCTGCGCAGCACGTCCCAATGCTTCTGCATGAACAACACGTTCGGACGTGATTTGTGCATGGCAATCCGGTGAACACAATGCCCTACCTCGGCCTCCGGGTTGGGGATATACTGTGAATGAAGTCCTCGGTTGATCGGCTTCCAGTTTTTGCCGCCGTCGTCTGTACGAAAAGCTCCTGCCGATGAAATGGCAATAAACATTCGATTCGGATTTGCATAATCGAGAAGGATCGTGTGCAAACACATTCCTCCGGCGCCCGGAGCCCATTGAGGCGCGGTGCCGTGGCCGCGCAAACCGGCGAGTTCATGCCAACTTTTTCCGCCGTCGGTTGTGCGGAAAAGCGCCGCATCTTCAACTCCCGCGTAAACCGTGTCGGGATTTGAGAGGGAGGGCTCGAGATGCCAAACGCGCTTGAATTCCCACGGATGCTGCGTCCCATCATACCACTGGTGAGTGGTGAGCGCCTTTCCGCTTGTTGCCGAGGTGTCATATACAAACATGTTGCTTTCTCCCTTTGGCATGCCGTCCGGACCCATGAGGTCTTCAGGTTTGGTTCCAGGCGGAGCCCAGGTCTTGCCCCCGTCATCGGAGCGCTGGATGACTTGTCCAAACCAGCCGCTCGTTTGCGATACATATATGCGGTTCGGGTCGGCGGGGGAACCTTTCACATGGTAAATTTCCCACCCGCCAAAGTGGGGGCCGCTAACGTGCCATGTTTTCCTTTTGCCGTCAGATGACAGAATGAATGCACCTTTGCGCGTGCCAACCAGGACTCTCACTCGGCTCATTGTTCCTCCGTTGATTTGTGTGAACGACGTTCAAACATGATGAAACTCGTCCGGTTTAAGAGACTCATTATTCGAGGATTTGATAAATCTCTCTTCGTCCCGTCAGATACATTTCGGTGTATTTTGACATCTCTTCCGCAACTTTCGGATCCATCTTGGGGTCCGGTTTTCCCGATTTGTAGTCTTCCATCTGCTTATCGAACTCGGCCAAATTCTTCACCTGCATTTCAACGACGACGGTGTTGTAATTACCGACGAAGTCGGTCATAACACGCGTAGTGGGATCACCGCCAAATCCTTTCTTAAAGAGCTTCGCAAGCTTTGAAGCTTGTCCTGGTTTTGCTGTAAAAACTTCACGGATAAGTAGCATATTTAACCTCCTTGTTGGTTGTCAAGATAAAATGAAACTCAGACATGTCAAAGCGAAATCCAAGAACATTCCCATTCATCATTTTGGCATTTTTTTCAAGCTCCGGTTTAGCTAATTGCTTTAGGTTTCTCAAGTCTCACATTTGCAATAACAAACGACGTCCAAAAATACCCTATGATAACCGATGCCCACAAAGG
>CAYNRS010000338.1:0-3438 GCA_964399565.1 uncultured Ignavibacteriaceae bacterium | reverse complement strand
TTCACGACCAAGGATGCAGACAAAGGGACGGGGCTTGGCCTCTTTACGGTGAAGACCATTGTCACAAAGCATGGCGGGTTTATCCATGTGGAAAGCGAGAAAGAGAAGGGTACAAAGTTCCAGGTATACTTCCCCGCGGACAAATCGGAAGACAGCCAGAAAAAGGAAGTGGTCAAGAAGACCATCAACGGAAGCGGCCAAACAGTGTTAATCGTGGACGACGAAGAAACGATCACCGACCTCCTTCGCTCAACGCTCTCTATGTTTAATTACAAGGTCTTGCTCGCAAAAGACGGAACGGAGGCGGTTGCGACATATCTTCGCCACAAGAACCAGATTAATGTCGTCTTGATGGATCTCCTGATGCCTTTTATGGACGGGCCGGCAACAATAAGGGCGTTACAACAAATCAATCCTAACGTGCGGATCATCATGATGAGTGGCATGATGGACCCACAGATGAACGGGGTCATGATCTCTGCCGGGGCAATACCGTTTATCCAGAAGCCTTTTAACACAACGCAGTTATTGAATGCGATGTACGAAGTACTCAACGAACCTGCGTCCGCCTGAACACGGGGAACAGAAAGCAGATCGATTCGAGGACAAACTCTAGCTGAGGTGAAAAGTGGCAACGCAAACCATATGGGATCAAAAGAGAATAGGCGTCGTCCGCGAAGTCTCTACATCGAACGTAAAAGTCTCGCTGGAACCGAAGGTGGCCAGCCTGTCTCTTTCGCTCAACGGTAAAACATACCCTATCGGTCAGATCGGCACTTATGTCCTGATACCTGTCGGCAAGAGCGTTCTTCTGGCAATGGTTTCAGGATTTGAAAAACGTGAAATCGGGTCGAATGGAACAGCCTCCTCCAGGTATGAAATGACTGTCTCTCTTATTGGGACCGTGAAGAACGGGATGTTTGAACGAGGTGTTTCGGCCTTCCCTACGGCGGAAACGCCCGTTTATCTTCTCGAGGATAAAGACCTTGCGGTCGCCTTTTCAGTGTTTCAAAGGTTCGGCTTTTCACCGGGCAAGCTGTCGCTTTTTGAAAACGAACGTGCGTATCCGGACCCCAACAAGTTTTTCGGCAAACATCTTGCGGTTGTTGGCGCAAGCGGGTCGGGAAAATCCTGCACCGTGGCATCGATTCTTCAGAAAGTCGTCGGTTATCCTGACACCAACGTTGTGATTCTCGACATTCACAACGAATATCGCACCGCATTTCCGAAGGACTGCCAGTATTTGAACCTCACAGAGCTCGAGCTTCCATTCTGGCTCATGAATTTTCAGGAAATGCTCGAAATGTTTGTCGACTCGACTGATGAACATGCGGCAACCCAAATCACAGTGCTGAAAGACCTAGTCTATCAGGCAAAACGTGAAATGAATCCAGAGCTCAAGAATGTTCTAACAGTCGACACACCGGTGTACTACAGCCTTGCGGATGTTCGGGCGAAAATTGAGTTTCTCGACACTGAGAAAGGCGGGCCGTTTTTTGGGAAGTTCGCCCGCTTTCTCGTTCAGCTTGACACAAAGCTCAATGACCCTCGCTACGACTTCATGTTTAAGCCGAGATTGTATATTCACTCAGCCACTATTGAAGAGTTGCTCACAAAGATGTTCGGACTCGATGGAAGTTCGAAGATCACCATCATGGACATGAGCGGCGTTCCATTTGACATCGTCAACACGATTGTTTCTCTCGTTGCGAGACTGGCATTCGACTTTAATTTTTGGAACACGAACCGCAGAGAATTCCCGATTCTTCTCGTGTTTGAAGAGGCTCACAACTACCTCTCGGCGGGGTCTGATGGGACGAAGGCCGCGCGCAGGACGATCGAACGGATTGCGAAGGAAGGCCGGAAGTACGGCGTAAGTTGCATGATCGTCAGCCAACGCCCCTCGGAAATTTCCGAGACTATATTGTCCCAATGCAACAACTTCGTCGTTATGAGATTAACAAACCCTGTTGATCAGAATTACATTCGTAGGCTCGTCGCCGATACGTTCCCCGGGCTGGAGAATCTTCTCCCCTCGCTTCGGCCCGGTGAAGCCCTCCTGGTCGGAGATTCCGTTCCCATGCCGTTGCGTGTCCAAATGGATCCTCCGAAGCCCGAGCCCACGAGTGCTGATATAAAGTTTTTTGACAAATGGAAATTGAGTTCCGCTTCAACCCAGGTAAGCGATGTTGTCCGGCGTTGGTGGAACCAGGAACGAACGTAAAGAATTGGAACGCGATACCATAATCAGTTGCGTGTTATGATATCGCCGAGCATGGATAGGACCTGATGGCAAAAGTCGTCTCACAAGAAGAACTGCGAAAGCAGGCAAACGAAATCCTGAAGGGAGTGGACCAGCTTATTAAGGCGGGAAAGCTGGACCTTGCCCAGGCGGAGATCGGCCGCGCAAGGGATATCGATCCACGCAACGCGTATATCTTCGCTTTTGTCGAACGGATTGCCGTGCTACGTGAGGATGAGCAGCGAAAAAGGGGCTCCGATGTTGCCAGAGGTCAAATGGAGCAGGCGGCTCGCGAGAAGCTGGAAGAAAGCCGTCTCCGGATTGAAGAAGAGCGCAAGCGAAAGGAAGAAGAGGCGCGGAAGAAGTTCGAGGATGATCGCCGGGCGAAAGCGGAACTCGCACAGAGAATCGAGGCGGAAAAGAGAAGACTCGCCGCCCCTGTTGCGCAAAAGCCGGCAGTCGCCGTTCCCGCATCTGACGACCGCAAAAGGATTGAAGCAGAAGCCAAGAGGAAGTTTGAAGAAGAATTCCGCAAAACACAATCTGAAAACCAGAGGAAGGCCGAGAGTCAACCAGGACCGGGAACGAGCGCTGGGGCTGGAAGCGACCCTCTCTCGATGTATAAGCGAGTGCTCCTCCTTGCATGGGCAGACGGTGCGATCACGAAGGAAGAAGATGCCCAGCTCCGAGGGTTGCGTGAATCTCTTCAGATTTCCAGTGAACAGCATGCACGACTCGAAACTGAAGCAAAAAGAGAATCGTACGCCCAGGCGTTCAAACTCGCATGGACATCGGGACTTAACGCAAAGGAGCGAACCACCGTTGTCAGTGAATTACGCGCGAAATTTCAGATTCCTGCCGCGGACCAGCCGAAGATCGAATCCCGGGTTCTCGCAGAGATTGGCCCCGGGCATCAACAACAGACCATCGTCGTTATTGATGATGAGGACGCAATTCGAATGCTCATTACCCAGACACTTGAGAATTCTGGCTTTGTCGTCAGGGAGTTTCCAACTTCAGACGAAGCCATTGCTGCGTTGCGCGAGCTAAAGCCGGATCTCATCATGTCGGACATCAATCTTGATACTTCCACAATGGGTGGGTTTTCCTTTTATGAGAAAGTCAGACAGCTGCAGCACCTGCTTCACGTACCGTTCATCTTTCTCAGCGGCCTCACTGACGAAGGAATGGTCAGG
>CAYNRS010000337.1:0-3441 GCA_964399565.1 uncultured Ignavibacteriaceae bacterium | reverse complement strand
CATGAAGGGCTGGTATGTCGTAGCAGGATACGACGTCATGCCGATGATCGTGCCCGGAACTCAACATTATCTGGCTCCTTTTGTTCAGTACGAGAAGCTGAATACGCAAGACGCTGTGCCTGCAGAATACACGGCGAACAAAGCGCATGAGCGGACAATCCTCACGCTGGGGCTGAGCTACAAACCGCATCCGAATGTCGCATTCAAGGTTGATATCCGCGACAATGCGAATGCCGCAACCACCGCAATCAATCAATGGAATGTTGCGGTCAACTACCTCTTTTAACTGCGGCGTGGCAAGGGTCCCCACATACGCCCTCCTCTTCATTCCTTCCATTCTTTGCGCACAGGTCTATCTCACACAGGAAGAGGCCTTGAAACTCTATTTTCCGGGATCGGTCGCCGCAGAACGCAAATCAGTTTTTCTGACGAATGACCAGGTCAAGAAAATCCAGGAGAAATCAAAAGCCAAGGTTGAATCCAAAATTGTGACGTATTACGTCGGGAAGGACTCCTCAGGAAAGCCCGGTTATGCTTTCTTTGAAACTCACATCGTGAGAACGATGCCGGCGACATACGTCGTTGTCCTTAACGCGGACACTTCGATACGGGCGATTGAGATCCTTGCCTTCTATGAGCCCGAGGATTACCTGCCGTCAAAAAAATGGCTCACACAGTTCACAAACAAGAACCCCCGCAGCGACCTTTGGTTGAAGCGGGGCATCCATAACATGGTGGGAGCAACGCTTTCTGCCCAGGCGTTGAGCGACGGCGTGCGGCGGATACTCGCGACATTCGAGGTTGCCATTCCTCCGGAGCAGTTGCGATGAGATACATGCAAACGGGAAATTTTGCACAACATCCGTTGATGCGTTTGACGCTCGCCTTGACCCTTGTCTTTCTCGTCGGATTCGTGGCCACCAATCATGCATTGTACTTTGCCAACATGGATTTGCGTCCGGCGTCTGTCGTGAAGTATTACAACGGCTCGGAAGAAGAATTCCGGCAACCACGGTCGTACCAATCCATGCTGGAGGTTACGCACAGTCATCTGGCCATGATGGCTCTCGTAATTCTCTTTCTCACGCATCTGGTGATCTTCGCGCCGTTTTCCAAGCCGGGCAAAGTCGTTTTCATCATTGTAGCCTTTTCGTCGGGTTTGCTGAACGAGGCATCGGGCTGGCTCGTCAGATTTGTCGACGCGCAATTCGCATTGCTGAAAGTACTCTCGTTTGTTTCGCTGCAGGCAAGCCTTGTGTTTCTCCTTCTTTCACTGGCATGGTTTCTTTTGATGGGAAGGACAAGATCGCAAGAGACGACGTCAGCCGTTCTGGAGGGCGAGACGGAAGAACAGCTGCTCGAGGAAGAAGCCAGGATTCCATAGTTCTCAACCCCGGTTGTGAGTCTCGATAATCTCTATTCCCGCCGAAGGTTTCTCGGCCAGACACTAAAATCGGCTGCAGGCCTCGTTTTCCTCTCCAACCCCCCTCTGAAGTCCGGGCAAAGTTATCTCGAGCGTTCGTTTTTCACGATGGGAACGGTTGTCACGATAAGCGCCTACGGTGAATCAAGGCGACATGTCAGCCATGCAATCGATAAAGCGATTCAAGAGATTCAGCGAGTTGACAGGCTGATGAGTTTGTACAAGGCCGATAGTCAGCTTGCCCGCGTGAATTCGGAAGCGGGAAAAAGGGCCGTTAAAGTCGACGGAGACCTCATCGATGTGGTTCAAGTGGCAAAAAGATTTCATGGCCTGACTGGTGGTTCATTCGACATTACCGTTGAGCCGCTGATGAGGCTGTGGGGTTTTCGGCACGAGCCGCCGACTCTTTCCACGCCTCCTTCCGACTCTGAAATCCGCAACACGCTCGATGCGGTTGGTTTTACTCATGTGTTCATTGATGAGAAAAACCAGACACTTAGCCTCGACCACGAGGCCTCCAAGATCGACCTGGGCGGGATAGCCGTGGGTTTCTCCGTCGACCTGGCGGTGAAGAGCCTGCAATCAGAAGGAGTAGAGTCGGCTTTCATTAACCATAGCGGCGACGCATATGCTCTGGGGAGTCCGGAGGGGGATTCTGGCTGGCGGGTAGCAATACCCAACCCCATGAATCCCGGAGAAACTGTGAGAAGCCTTACACTCAGCAACACAGCGATTTCAACGTCGGGGAATTACGAGAAATTCGTGCTGTCGGGATCCAGGCGATATGGCCACATGCTCGACGTTCAGAGGGGCATTCCTTCCGAGCATGCATTAAGTGCCACGGTCATCGCACCGACGGCGATTGAAGCAGACGCGCTATCAACGGGAATATTCTGCATGGAGACCTCCCGGTGCGAAGAGCTCATTCATGCCGCAAGAGGCACGCAAGCTCACATTGTTTCACACGATGGAAACCACGCGTTTCTGAAGTGAGGCAGAAACACATCGACGGTTGTGTTACAGGGTCTTTGAAAAAACCGGCTGGGTCGCCTGAAGGTTTGCAAGATAAGCGTCGAAGAACATTGCGATGTTGCGCAAGAGGAGCCTGCCTGCCCCAACCAGCGAAATCTTTGCAGCGGTGTGTTCGACAAGGCCAAGACGCCTGAATTCCTCCAGCTGCTCAAGGCTGCTCTCAAAATACTCGTCAAAAAGTATCCCGAAACGATCCTCCACTTCTTTTTTAACGACTTCAAGATTGCACATCAGCTGCATGACGACGTTTTTTCTGATTTCGTCGTCGCGGTTCATTCGGTAACCCACCGTTGTGGCAAACCTGCGGTTGTTCAGCCTCCCAAAATACTCCGGCAATGTTTTCGCGTTCTGCGCGTAGGTTAACCCGAAATGTGAAAGAGCGGACATCCCAAATCCGACAAGGTCTGCGCCTGCACGAGTGGAATATCCCTGAAAATTCCTGTGCAAGGTTTTGCCTTTTTGCGCGATCGACAGCTCGTCGTTCGGCTTCGCAAAGTGGTCCATGCCGATATAATGGTATCCCGCGCGTGTAAGGCTTTCGATGGTGGTCTTTAAGAGCTGAAGTTTCATTTCGGGCAACGGCAAATCTTCGGGATGAATCAGTTTTTGCTGAGGTTTGATCCGAGGGACGTACGCAAAGTTGAATGCTGCCACGCGCTCGGGTGAAAGTGCTATGACTTCATCCAGAGTGTATTGAAACGACCCGACGGTTTGCATCGGCAAACCGTAAATCAAGTCGACGTTGATGCTTCGTATGCCGAGAGTCCTGGCCCACTGAATCGCGCGAACCGTAAGCTCTTCCGGTTGCACACGGTTGACGGCTGCTTGAACACGTTGGTCAAAATCCTGAACGCCAAGGCTCACCCTGTTCACGCCGATCTTTCGAAATGCACTCACATGGTCATACGTAAGGCCGCGCGGGTCGATCTCAACGCTGAATTCGGCATCCGATGCAATGGCGTAACGCTCGGAGATGAAAGTGCCGA
>CAYNRS010000336.1:2126-3445 GCA_964399565.1 uncultured Ignavibacteriaceae bacterium | reverse complement strand
ACCTCACACGACGTATTGACTGGTTCGCAGTCGGCAAAACGCCTCAACACTCTGACGCCCATTAGAAGGAATCGCCATGCAAGAGATCGACCAGCATCTCAAGGACATTTCTGAAATCCGCTCGATGATGGAGCGGTCATCGAAGTTTCTCTCCCTCAGCGGACTCTCCGGAGTCAGCGCGGGAATTGTTGCTTTAATCGGAGCAGCGGTCGCGTACTGGAAAACACAGCAACCGGAGGCGGCCAACCTCAGTCGTGAGCTTGTGCATTTTCTGGTCGCGGACGCTGCTCTCGTTTTACTCATAGCTGTTTCTTTGACGGTGTTCTTCTCCATCCGGCTGGCAAAAAAGAAAAACCTCCCCTTCTGGAATAATACCGCCAGGTATCTGCTCGCCGACCTCGTTATTCCCCTTCTCGCGGCGGGCGTGGTGTTCACCATTCTTTATTACCAGGGCGCGATTGCTTACCTCGCCCCACTGTCGCTGGTCTTTTATGGCCTTGCCTTGTTGAATGCGAGCAAATACACGTTTCACGCTGTACGGACCCTTGCTGTTTCATTGATCGTCGTTGGGCTATTGGCCCTTCAGTGGCTGGAATGGCAGTTGTGGTTCTGGGCGTTTGGTTTCGGCATCCTTCACATTGCTTACGGAATTTTTGGTTACTGGAAGTTTGAGAAGTGAGAGACCTGATCGAAGGATTACATCCGGTTTTCGAAAACCGTATTCGGCTAGGCATCATGTCGTTGCTCATGCTGAGTGACGACGTGGATTTCAGTGCGATGAAGGACCAGCTGGACGTCACGGATGGGAACCTGTCGAGCCATATTGCCATGCTTGAGAAGAACAGGTTTGTTAACGTCCACAAAGCTTTCGTCGGGAAAATGCCACGGACAACCTACGCAGCAACGCGCGAAGGACGAAAGGCGTTTGTAGAGCATCTTGATGCGCTGGAAAAAATCATCAAGAAGAACAAATAAGGACGAAATCCAAGCTTCAGCTCAGGGCAAAGATAAGGCAAAAATGACCTCACCCCGCGAGGTCAACCAAAGAATGGTCCCTCTCCTAAAACGCAGATGAGACTCTGTGAGGAGAGGGTGTCGGGGATTTCGGTACTTCGACTGAGGGCTCAGGCCAAAAAGATTTCACTCTCTTCTGAACCAATAAACGATTTATGGGCCAACAACTTCAAGAAAGGAGCATTCATGATGACGAAAGACTTCTTTCTCAACAACCGTAACAAGTTTGCGACTTTTGGTCTCATCCTCGTGATTCCTGCGTTTATTATTGTTTTGTTCGGTTTGATGAACGCAAGCGGAATCCC
>CAYNRS010000336.1:0-2116 GCA_964399565.1 uncultured Ignavibacteriaceae bacterium | reverse complement strand
TCCCGACGCCGAATGATTGGCTAACAGAATTCATCGGCTCCAACGAGTCTGCAAGATGGGCGTTCGATACGTTTCTACATCCTGTTGTCGTTGTTGGTGGAATTTTCATCGCGTTCCTCGGCAACATTATTCCCCTGCTCCGTTTCAAATTTGAGCCCCAGGAATTTGCCTTGACAGCCACAGTGACAGTGAAAGAACGAGCGCGCAATGCTGTCATGGTTATGTTTTCGCTGTTCCTCTCGTGCGCCATCCTGACATACGCCTTTGTCGAGAACTTCCAGATTGTTCCACGGTAGTGGAATGCCAAAACCGTTGAAACGGTTCCATGTGCACTCCTTCTTTTGTGCGCCACGATAAATCCTGGTGCTAACACAACACAGCGAAAACAGCCCGATTTATCCGGGTGCTTAGAAACCATTGTAATCAAAAAACCGATTCATCGGTCTCTTCATAACCAGTTTCTTCCCTCTCTGGCATTTCAAGCAATTTTTTAGCAACGTTGGTGCGCTTTTTTATTGCGAATGACATCAACTGCTACAAAAACCACAACGCACGCGTCCCTCGCCGAGCGTCTTCACACGCTCGCCTACAACCTGTGGTGGACATGGAACCCCGAAGCTCACGAGATTTTCAGGGCGCTCTCTTACCTTGTGTGGAGGAATTCCAATCATAACGCCGTCGCCGTCCTGAAAGAGGTTTCTCTCCAGGAACTCAATGCTCGGCTGCGCGATGAGGATTTCCTAAAACAAGTCAAAGAAGTCTTGAGCGAATTCGACACGTACATGGAGTATTCCGAAACCTGGGCTCAAGAACACGCGAAGCCTTGAAAGATCCCGTGGCGTACTTCAGCGCAGAGTTCGGGATTCATGAATGCCTCCCCGTTTATTCCGGAGGACTTGGCGTTCTTTCCGGCGACCACATCAAGGCTGCGAGCGACCTGGGAATTCCCTTTTACGGCATAGGTCTTTTCTATCGAAACGGCTATTTCCAGCAACGGATCGGTCCGGACGGATGGCAGCAAGAATACTACCCGGTGAACAATCCTGAAACCCTCCCGATGAAGCTCGTGGAGCGGAAGGAAGGCGGACCCCTCTTAAATGCCGTGGAAATTGGGCACAGCACGGTGTACTTTCAGGCGTGGGCGGTGCAAATTGGCCGCGTAACACTGTTTCTTCTTGACACAAACTTGCCGGAAAACGACCAGCACTACCAGAACCTTACGGCAAACGTTTACGGCGGCGACATCGACACACGTATCGGCCAGGAGATTATGCTGGGAATCGGCGGTGTCCGGCTCCTGAATTCGCTGGGAATCAAGCCGTCCGTGTATCACATGAACGAAGGCCACTCCGCATTTCTTGCCCTGGAGCTCTTGCATCTGGAAATGAATTCAGGAAAAAGCAGGCCGGAAGCTGAGGCGGCGGTTAAGAACAAATGCGTTTTTACGACGCACACGGCGGTGCCCGCCGGACATGACAGGTTTGGGTCAGAACTTGTCCGCCATGCCCTCGGAAAGTTCTGGAGCACGACAAATTTGAGCCACGAGGACCTCATGTCCTATGGACGCGTGAATCCCTCCGACCAAAACGAGCAATTCACTATGACAGTCCTTGCGTTAAAACTGTCCCGCGCTGCAAACGGCGTGAGTTCACTTCACGGCAAAGTGAGCCGCGAAATGTGGAAACAGCTGTACAATTCTAAGTCCGTCGAAGAAGTCCCCATCGGGCACGTGACAAACGGAGTTCACACGCCGGGATGGGCCACGAAGCATGCGCACGAATTCTGGAACAAGAGGCTGGGTTTCGATTGGACGCACAGGCTCGTAGAACCGAAGTTCTGGAAAAAGATACAGAGCGACGAGCTTGCGAGCGACGAGGAACTCTGGGCACTTCGCTACGGGTTGAGGCGAGACCTCGTGGATTTCGCGCGGCGGCAGCTGCGTGAT
The DNA here is from genome assembly GCA_964399565.1 of uncultured Ignavibacteriaceae bacterium. Classification (GTDB taxonomy): domain Bacteria; phylum Bacteroidota; class Ignavibacteria; order UBA10030; family UBA10030; genus JACQPT01. Next base: position 171 of record CAYNRS010000336.1, on the reverse strand, counting down.
CAGAATCTTCGGCTCGGCGGAGACGGTTCCTCAACGTGGATGCACGTGCTTTCACCAGACGCTCTTACCATCGGTTTTGCACGACGTTTCGCTACCTACAAGCGTGCGCCTTTGCTGTTCCGCCACCTGGAAAAAATGATCGCCCTCCTGACGGACAAAAACCGCCCGGTG
>CAYNRS010000335.1:0-3455 GCA_964399565.1 uncultured Ignavibacteriaceae bacterium | reverse complement strand
CGTCGGATGCAATGAGTTGACTGTCGCTTCGTACTGTTCCTTCATAGGTGTTGTTACCGAAGGTGAGCCGCGCCATCTTCATGATGCTCGTCCCATCGCTGGTGAAGCAGTCACGCGGTCGAGAAATTTTTCGATAAATGGCAACACAGGTGGATTGTCCTGCAGCAGGAATGTATAATGATTGCCGCCGGGGACGATCTCGTACTGGCAGTCGGGAATGTGACCAATGAGCTTCTTCGCTTCGTCATCAGAGTAGACATGAGCTGTCGAGCCGAGGAGACCCTCTTTTGGCCTTAAGAACAACACGGGGCATTTTACGTGTGGTAAATGGAACCACACGTTTTCGAGAAAATGCATGTCAAGATCGTGTGCGATGGCAGAGGCCGATGATTTGGACTGAACGGAGCCGTCCTGGAGAACCTCCATATCTTCGCACAAGTAGTTCTCAAGAGTTGCCGTCCATGGTTTATGGTACACAACGGCCCGTTGCCCCGCAATGTATTCATCCATCGTACTGTAACTCTTGGCGAGTCTTTTGATTGTCGGATACATCGCTCGAAGCGTTTCGGCCTGGGGGTCGGCTCCTCCGTCCATCAACACGAGAGCTTTAACCCGCGAGGGAGCAAGCGATGTTGTATAAACACTCGTGGTCGCGCCGAAGGAATGGCCTATCAGAATGAACTTATCAATCTTCAGAGCTTCGGCCAGCCCGAGAATATCGTGAGCATGGTAAGCAAAGCCGTATCCATGAGTGGGTTTGTCGCTGTCACCCCTGCCCCGCAGATCGAGGGAGAGAATCCTGTAATGGGGCGAAAGCCGTTCGGCTATACAGGAAAAAGTACCTTTATGGCCTGTGATGCTGGGAATGCAAATCAACGGTCCCCGTTCACCCGGCCATTCATAGTACGCCAGCGAAATTCCGTTGACGCGGACAATCTTCGTTTCTGGAAGAACCTGCCCGTTCATCATTCCTTTAGCAGACCATATTGAATCAATATCGAACGCAATTTCTTTTCATTCTCTTTGGAAAGTGGAGCCAGTGGTAAACGGACTTCGGGCGAAATTTTACCCATCATACCGAGAGCAGTTTTTGCCGGCACGGGGTTTATTTCGATAAAAACAGCGTCGTTTAAAGCCATCAGGTGATAATGCAGATCCTGCGCCTCTTTCCATCTTTCCGCGATGAAAAGGTCGTAAAGTCGTGCGACCTCTTCGGGCATGATATTTCCAGTTGCGCTGACATACCCCGCGCCGCCGATTGCCAAAATAGGAAAGCAAAGCAATTCAATGCCAGAGTAAACGAGGAAATCCCTTCCCAGTTTCCCGATCAAGCGCGTGATGTGAGAGAAATCGTGGTTTGCCTCTTTAATTCCGATGATGTTTTTGCATTGTTCCCGAAGTCTCGCAACCGTATCGATTTCCAGATTAATAGCTGAGCGGCCCGGGATGTTATAGAGGATGACGGGAATCTCCACGGAATCTGCAACTGATTTGAAATGCCTAAAAAGACCCTCCTGACTTGGCCGGACGTAATACGGCGTGATAAGGAGAATAGCATCGGCTCCGGCTTTTTGTGCAAACAAAGAAAAGTGTTTTGTCTCTTCAAAATTGTTTGACCCTGTCGCCGCGACAAAAGGTACTCGCTGGTCGATCGCTTCACAGGCAACCCGGATCACGCGCTCTCGCTCCTCCCGTGTAAGCGCAGTCGGTTCTCCTGTTGTACCGGTGACGGAAAGTCCGTGGGAACCGCTCTTGATTTGCCATTCAATGAGTGACACGAGCGCTTTCTCGTCAACAACGTTGTTGCGGAAAGGCGTCACGAGGGGCACAATGGAACCGCGTAGCTCTTTTTGAGGGTTTTCGGACATAAACTGAATCTGGGGAAATAGCTAATCGAGAAGGTCGCCTTCGGGGATAATACTTGAAAAATCGATTTCCCGCCTCTTAGTATTCCACTTTGCGATTTTTATTCGCTTCGGTCCATCATATTCGAGCACATCGTATCGGCCATATGTCTTTATTATCGATTCGAGCGGCACGCTCAGGCCTTCAGGAGCCAAAATCATGCTCAAATACGGTTTGGCAACTCTGCTGTAGCCTAGGATCTGACCAACATCGGTTAATTTGATTTCAACATCCTTCACCTCAACAAAAACAAGATCCATTCGGTTTTTTGATTGAATGAAAGCTGTAATATCAACCTTAATGTCGAACACCTGATAATTCGGAAAAAATCTTTGAAAGCCTTTACGTTCGATTATGCTCGAGAGAGTTTTTGCGTGTGAATCGTACACAAGAACTCCTGATTGGGGGAAATGAGAGATCAACAGATTGTTTAACCAAACAGAAATCGGTTTGTAAAGAAGTATCTCACTCTTCGCCATCAGTTATATCTTCTGGTTCGAAAGCTTCGATTTGTGGCAAGGGGCGACCTTGTGTGCATCCTAACGACTGACAGATCTGAAAATATCCATCGAAATGGTGACCGCACAATGGTTTTGGTAGTCGCTCGTCGGATTCATCAGGATGTTTTGGTTTTTTCTGATTCTTTCGTATATGCTTGATCTTAGGATTGCAGGTTCTCCCAGTCCTTGGTTCCGCTTTGGTGTTCCATGCTGCTAATTCTTCAAGGATTTGTTGTTTGTGTGGAAAATGAAATCCAACAGGAAGAAAATCATCTGCGAAAATCCTTATTCTGGTTTCCTTTGCCCATCCATGGCCGCCCTTGGGAGCTCGAAGATTTGGGTGTCCCCACAGAATATGTTGAACAGGGATGTTCAACTTTGTCTGTAATAATCTGCATATCTGAATTGGGAGAATCCAATTGCCGAATTGTATTTGAAGTACAATTCGGTGTGAAATGTTCAGATAGTTGTCCTTACCGGATGGGCTGGCACAGGTGTCGGCAATTCCTCTAACGAATTCCTTTTGGATATCCGGATGAGACTCGAAAATCGAGTCATGGACGGTGAATTCATGATAATTGGTTTTGTTCCCAAGCAACCTTTTTAGGTTTCTAAGAGCAACCGTGTTTTTCGTAAAGACAGCTTTCAAGGTCACTGCACCCTCGAGACGTTCGATTTCTACATTGACCTCAAGGATTTCATTTATTCGCTTTCTCACGTCGTCTAATGCCAAACGAATAGCAGTGTCTTGATTAAATCTTGATCCCTCGATCCCCTCGGCAGCTAAGTTTCGATATGGAAATTCAATAACTATGCGTGTGATATCATTTTCTACGTGAAAACCTCCTCGAGCTGACATCATGCCCAATAAATAGGCAACATCAGCATCAACATAAACTTTATTATTGTTGGAGGATGTTAATGCGGGTTTTAGCGACGAATTTCGAGTTCGCGAACTCGAAACGCGCAGTCTCCCCGCCACTCGGCGTAATTTTCGAGCGCGGTGAATTGTTTTCCTGCGCGCCATTATTAACTTGACGAGGTAGGTTT
>CAYNRS010000334.1:0-3458 GCA_964399565.1 uncultured Ignavibacteriaceae bacterium | reverse complement strand
TCATTTATCGGGGGGCACCATGAACAAAATACTCATCATTGACGATGACGAAGTCACCCTGAAATGTCTGGGAATGTATTTACACCAGCAGGGGCTCGAAGTCTTCACCACGGCAGACGGGCCGCGGGGAATAGAGATATTTCAACAACAGCGACCGGAATTGGTCTTGCTCGACCTCGGCCTTCCGTCCGTCGACGGCATAGATGTCCTGAAACAAATCAAACGAATCGACGGCAGTTCGAAGGTGATCATGATTAGTAGTTATTCGACTCCGGAGTCTATCAAGAATGCACTCGCAGCTGGAGCGTACGCATTCATGGGGAAAACTTTCGACTTGCATGACCTTCGCAGCACTCTCGACTATGCGATGAGTGCATGAAGTCGTCGTCTGCTCTCATGATCGTCTAGACGACGAGCTCGGCAGCCCATGAACGAAGCTCCCATAAGTATCGGCTCAACGCATCTCCGATGCATTCCGCTGGGAATCGGTACGTGGTCGTGGGGAGATGAAGGGCAGTGGGGATTCGGGGTATCCCACACTGAGGAAGATCTCAAGAATGCATTTGCGGAAAGCGTCGGCCACGGGGTAACGCTATTTGATACCGGCGAACGATATGGGAACGGACGGTCGGAAAGGTTTCTCGGGAAGTTCATAAACCAATCCCACAGAGAGATTGTCGTTGCCACAAAATTCTCTCCTTTACAATGGCACGTTCGGCGCCAGGATCTAACGAACGCACTTCTGGCGAGTTTGAAGCGACTGGGGCTTGCTAAAGTCGCATTATACCAGCTTCATTGGCCGTCACGATTCATCTCGGTTGAAAAGAGGATGGATGCTTTTGCTGAGGCTCTTGAAAAGAATCTCGCTGAAAGTGTCGGAGTCTCGAATTTCAATCTCGAGCAATTGATGAGGGCGCAGGAATCGTTGAGAAGGCGAAATCTCTCACTGGCAACCATTCAACTGGAATACAACCTGCTCCAGAGATTTCCAGAGAGAAACGGGATTCTTAAGGCATGTCGACGGCTCGGAATCACGTTCCTGGCATACAGCCCTTTAGGAAGGGGCGTACTCACGGGAAAGTACTCGGTGCAGAACCCCTTGCCCGGAACGAGAGGGCGGCTATACCCTGGATCACTCCTCGAGAAAATCAGCTCTCTCATTTCATTACTCAAAAGAATCGGCGAAGTGAACTTCGGCAAGACGCCTGCACAAGTTGCGCTTAATTGGCTCATGTGCAAAGGTGCAATCCCTCTCGCAGGCGCCAAGTCAGGTGAACAGGCACAAGAGAACATGGGCGCCCTTGGATGGAGGCTCACACCCGAACAAGTCCTTGCCATTGACGAAGAAAGTCTGCGACTCCAACCTAGAAGCCTAAAACGATGAGCGACCGGGTTCGCCCATTCACACAGGATGATATTCCCGCCCTTGCGGACATGTTTGAAAATGTTTTCCGTCAGAGCGAGAAGCCGGCGGAGCAATCGCTCAAGGAGTACTTTCGAATGGTTTATTTCGAAAACCCATGGCGCGACAAGGATTTTCCATCGTTGGTTTTTGAAGCCGACCGCGTCATCCGGGGATTCCTGGGTGTCCTGCCCATCAAGATTTCTCATCGCGGCAACAGCCACTGGGCGGCGGTTGGCGGGAATTTCATGGTTGACCCTTCCGTTAAGAATCCGTTCGCGGGAATTCAGATCCTCAAGAACTTCTTTGGTGGAAAACAGGATATCTCGATGACGGACACAGGAAACGAGAAGGCCCGAAAGATGTGGGAAGGGCTGGGAGGGGTCACCTCCCCGGCCTACAGTATGCATTGGATCAGAATATTAAGACCCCTTCGATTTGGAATGTCTTTTTTTCGGAAAGGGGCAGCACGCCTTCCTGTGAAACTGTTGGGGGATCCCATTGCCTCTCTGGTTGATCCACTCATTTCCAGGGGTCTCCAAACCCCCTTCAAGGTGGGACCTTCAGGCATGCAGACGCGGAAACTTTCGATGGAAGGATTATTGGATGGGCTCAAACATCTGGCCGGACACGGAGGGATCTCGCCCGATTATGACAAGAATTCGCTGGCATGGTTTGTTCACAGAGCAGAGGAAAAGAAAGTTTTTGGAGATTTGAAAAAAACAGCAGTTTGGGAGAACGGGTCAATGGCAGGATGGTTCCTCTACTACCCGAACCCTGGAGCTGTCGGACAAGTGCTTCAATTCGGTTCGCTCAGGAAAAGTACCGGTGGAGTCCTGGATGCCCTTTTGGAGGATGCCTGGAAAAGCGGTTCAACGGCTCTCATAGGGAGGGCGGAGCCCCGCGACCTGAAAGAATTCTCTTTGCGAAATTGTTTTTTCTTTCATCGGTCCAACTACTTCCTTATGCATTCAACCAACGACGCGTTGATTCAAGCCATCCAGTCGGGGAATGCAAATCTGTCTCGGTTGGAAGGGGATTGGTGGACAAGGTTCCAGTCGGACAAGTTTGATTAAGTGACCTCAGGCGTTCTCCGTATTTTTCCGCCAGGGGTTTTTGGAAGTGAGGATACGAATTGAACAACATGAGGGACCTTGAAATCTTCGAGATGATCTCGACAAACGGCTTTGACCTGTCTGTCGGTTAACACGCAGCCTTCTTTTAGCACAACCTCCGCTTTAATCCTGCTGCCCAAAATTTCGTCCGGAATGCCGATGACTCTCGCCTCTGCCACCTCATCCAGCGTATACTGAACATGCACGACTTCCAGTGGGCTGACTTTTTCCCCTCGACTCTTAAGGATGTCATCCTTCCGCGAGACGAAATATAAATATCCATCCTGGTCCATTCGAAAAAGGTCTCCTGTCCGGAGAACCCTCAACCGCTCATCGGAATCGGGTTTCATGATACGCGCCGTGGATTCGGGGTCATTCCAATAACCGACCATGACGTTGGCGCCTCGAACAACAAGCTCGCCGGCAGACCCGTCTGAGATCCGTTTCCCCTGCTCATCCTCAATCCAAAGCTCAACGTTTGGCATCCCTTTTCCGACGGAAGTCGGGCGTTTTTCGACTTCTTCTGGATGAAGGAACGTTGTCCGAAGACATTCCGTAAGCCCGTGCATGAGATAGACCTTGGCCGAAGGAAAAATCACCTTCAGCTTTGGCACAAAACTCGGTGGTAAAGCTGCCGCCGCGTTTGTAAGATAACGCATCGAAGAAAAATCCTCCTGGTCAAGATTGCTGAGTTGCAGTAAGAGCGCAAACATCGTGGGGGCTCCTGCTAGGCCTGTGACGCGTTCGTTTTTGAGACGCTTGACAATCTCATAAGGATATCCAAAGCCCTTTTCCAGGACAAGACTGCCGCCTGTCCTGAACGTCACAAACATTTGGAGAAGTCCATACCCAAAAGAAAGCTGCAAAGCGCAAAGAACGACATCGAGGTGTGTGTGTTCCAGATATTGAGAAATTGATTCGACAGCCGCCCCGATACTTCC
>CAYNRS010000333.1:0-3469 GCA_964399565.1 uncultured Ignavibacteriaceae bacterium | reverse complement strand
TGTTCAAGACAGGAAGTACCCCGGGCATACCGAGGCAAATCGGGCAGACATTGGAGTTAGGCGTGCCGCCGAATTTTGTCGAACACGAGCAGAAGGCCTTTGATGCTGTCAGAAGCTGGCAGTGGACTTCAAGTCCAATGACGGGCTCGTAGTGTTCGTTCGACGGCATGTCAAATGAAAAGTGAATCGTGAAGAGTCAGGCAGCGATTGCTTTCGTCACCTTTTCGGCGGCATCTTTCAGGTTCGCTGCAACGAGAAAACGGAGTCCGGAGTTCTTCAGAATATCGGCAGCAAGCTCGGCGTTTGTTCCGGCAAGCCGAATCACGATCGGAACTTTCACGTCCGTATTCTTTGCCGCTTCAACGACCCCCGTTGCAACGCGGTCGCATCGGACAATTCCGCCAAAAATATTTATGAGAATCGCCCTGACATGCGGGTCCTTCAGGATAATCCTGAACCCCGCTTCAACTGTCTTTGCGCTCGCTCCTCCTCCCACATCAAGGAAATTTGCCGGCATTCCACCAGCCAGCTTGATGATATCCATCGTCGACATTGCCAGGCCTGCGCCGTTCACCATGCAGCCAACGTTGCCATCCAGCTTGATGTAGTTCAGGTTGGAAGCCGATGCCTCGACTTCCAGCGGATCTTCTTCGTCGAGGTCTCGCATCTCCGCGAACTCAGCATGTCTGTAAAGAGCGTTGTCGTCAAAATTGATTTTTGCGTCGAGTGCCAGAACCTTGCCATCCTGGGTTATGACGAGCGGATTAATCTCAGCCAGCGATGCGTCGCTTGCCTCGTAGGCCTTGTACAACGCAAGCAGGAATTTCACGCCGTTCTTGAATGCCTCACCCGTCAAGCCAAGTCCGAAACAGAGCTTTCGGGCTTGAAATTGCTGCAATCCAACGCCGGGTTGAACGTATTCCTTGAGAATTTTCTCGGGCGTCTCTGCAGCAACTTTTTCAATTTCGACTCCACCTTCTGTCGAGGCCATGACAACATTTTGTGAACGCGCACGGTCTAGAGTTATTCCAATGTACATTTCACGGGCGATGTCCATTCCTTCTTCGATCAACAGTCTTTTCACGATCCTGCCCTCGGGCCCGGTTTGATGCGTCACAAGCCTCATCCCCAGAATCTCCGACGACCGCTGCCGCACTTCGTCGATATTTCGGGCGAGTTTCACACCACCGCCCTTTCCCCGCCCTCCGGCATGGATTTGTGCCTTCACCACCCAGGCATTGCCACCAATGGCTTCCGCCGCACGGACTGCTTCCTCAACGTTGAACGCGACCCTGCCGAGAGGTACGGGCACTCCGTATTTTTTCAGAATTTCTTTTCCCTGGTATTCATGAATCTTCATGTCGACCCCTTGCTTTACTGTTCAGCTTCTTCAGCTTTTTTCGATGCATTCCAGTCTTTAATCACGTCGACAGCCTCGAGAAATTCCGGAATCGGAACAAAGACTTTTGCCGGTTTGCTGATATTGCTGCGCGAAATCGGCGAATCCCCTCCGCCATCCCAAACGAAGCCAATCGAGTTGAAGTTCTGCACCTCAATGTGAAACCCCTCAGATTCAAGTACAGCTTTCACGAGCTCCGAATCGCTAATCTCGGTTGATTGAAATGCAAGGGCCCAATCCTGTCGGATTTCGATTTTCTTGTGGTCAAGGCAAAGAGACCTTCCATGCACAACCTTGGAACATTCAATGCAAACGACTTTTCTGCAAATGACGCAAACCCCGGACGAAATCCTCTGAGCATGCGTATCACAGCGCAATGTCCCGATGCCCTTTAAAAGAACTCCGCAATGGGGACAAAAATCGCTGTCGGCGGTTACTTCGCCGTCGCAATTTTTGCAGTTGATATATTCCCTTGATTTCACATGTTATCCATTAACAACGACCTGAAGATCGTGGTTAGGTTTGATTGACAAATAGACACGACTTTAAAGTCGTGGCTATTGTTCATTTCACCTTCTCTGCTATCGATTTTGCCTGCATGAAGAGAAGCAGGTAGTCTCTTCCGCCGGCTTTTGAATCCGTACCAGACATGTTGAACCCACCGAACGGATGCACTCCCACAAGGGCCCCGGTGATTTTCCTGTTGATGTAAAAATTGCCCACGTGAAAGAATCGTTTTGCTTTGTCGATCTTCCTTCTGTTCTTCGTCCACACACCTCCCGTCAGGCCAAATTCGGTGTTGTTGGCGATTTGGAGCGCATCATCAAAGTTCTTAGCCTTCATAATAGCCAGCACCGGACCGAAGATTTCCTCCTGAGCAATCGTTGCAGTTGGAGCGACGTCCGCAATGACCGTAGGACGGACGAAGTACCCGTCGCCCAAGTTCTCTCTCTTCCCTCCGGAGATCAGACGACCTCCTTCTTTCAAACCTGCGTTAATGTATTTCAGCGTTTTTTCCTCAGAGCCTTTGTTGACGACGGGCCCCATGTAATTGTTCGGATCCGAGGAATCACCCACTTTGATTTTTTCGACTTTTTCTTTCACAAGGCCGACAAACTTGTCGTAAACTTTCTCCACAACAATAGCCCTTGAGGCCGCAGAGCATTTTTGACCCTGAAACCCGAATGCGGATGCAACGGTTGCCTGCGCGGCCGCCTCGAGATTCGTTTCGTCATCGATGACAATTGAATCCTTGCCGCCCATCTCTGCAACAACCCTTTTGAGCCACTTCTGACCCGGTTGGACCTTTGCAGCGAGCTCATTGATATGAATGCCGACTTCTTTGGAACCAGTAAATGCCACAAACCGTGTTTTTGGATGAGCAACCATTGTATCGCCAACTGCTCCGCCTGGCCCGGTAATGAAGTTTAAGACCCCCGCAGGCAGCCCAACTTCTCTCAAAAGGTCGAACAACACCCAACCCGTTAACGGCGAGTCGCTCGATGGCTTTAACACAACGGTGTTCCCTGTGACTATCGCTGCTGTTGCCATCCCCGTAAGAATCGCCAGCGGAAAATTCCACGGTGGAACGACAACTCCAAGACCAAGGGGAACATAGACGAGTTCATTTTTCTCTGTCGGGATCTTTGTGACCGGCTGTTTGCCTGAATACCGGAGCATCTCTCGCCCGTAGAACTCCATAAAGTCAATTGCTTCTGCTGTATCCGCATCCGCTTCCGGCCATGTTTTACCGACCTCGTACACCATTATGGCGCTGAATTCATGCTTGCGTCTTCGCATGATCTTTGCCGCTTTGAACAAGTAATCTGCCCGCTTCTTGGGGTCGACATGCTGCCAAGTCTGAAAGGTGTTGTAAGCTGTTTCGACAGCCTTTGTCGCCAGAGCTGCATCGGCTTTTTGAAAGGTCCCCACAACCTCACTGGGTTTTGACGGGTTATAAGATTTCAGCTTTTCGGTCGTTCGAATTTCTTCCCCGCCAATCACGATGGGATATTCTTTGGAAAACCACGATTTCACTTTTGCCAACGCAACTTCCATCGCTTTGCGATT
>CAYNRS010000332.1:0-3470 GCA_964399565.1 uncultured Ignavibacteriaceae bacterium | reverse complement strand
AATCCCAAAGAAAAGCTTTATATTTGATGCGATGTTCGATTAGATATTTCTTCCACAGGACAGGAGTTTGTATGCGACTTCATTTTTTGATTCTCGGCCTTGTTTGCATCGCCGCGCTGTCGGACCAAACACCCGTTAACGCCCAACAGCCCGCCGAGGCGCCGAAAGAAGAAGTACTCATGCCGGATGATTTGACGAGGATTCTGAAGGAAGAATGGCAATTCTTGAAGGACGCTACGGACGCCTACCTAAAAACGGTTGAGAAGAAGGCTGAGTTTGAGACGAAAGCAGAGTACAACGATCGAGTGGAGCGATTGCGCCAGACCTTTATCAGTAAAGTGAACAGCCACATTGCGGAGAAAAAATTCGACAAACGCGTATTTGCAGTTTTGTTCAAGGCGAACCTGATCTCTTACAGCCCTGACACTGGCAAATATATCATCAAAGCGGGGAATTTCGTCGAGGCCCCCTATAACACACCGACGATCAGATCGTCGGTCCCCCCGAATAACTACGTTGGGCTGGCGGATTCCGTCAGGCGCGGCTACCGTACTTCTGCGCTTTATCTGAAGTTCCGGCCCAATTTCAAATGGACAGTCGGCCGTGATGCCGCCCGCAACGCAAAAAACGACGAGGCCAGCATCTTCTTCAAAGTACTAATGGCGCTCGACCTCACTCAGTCAGACATCAAGAACCAGGCGAACATCAAAATCATTCCAAAAGAGATTTCGCTCATCAACAACAAGAATAAGCAAAAGCTCTGGGACGGCGGGCAGATTCGACTCAACCCGCCACGACCAAAAGTAGTTGCGCGCAAGAAGAACGCTCCAAAGCCCGCAGTGACTGCGTCACCGATGGATGCGCCCAAGAATCTGAATCCGACGCAGCCCGGCTCTGCCACGGACACGATGAAAACCATGCCGACAGGCACGCCGGTTGATACTGCTTCGGCTCCGAAAGACACCCTCAGATAGTTGAACGTTGCACAAAATCGCAAGGGCGGCCAATGGCCGCCCTTTTCTGTTTTTGAGACTCACCTCCCAACTATGAGACGCCGATGTTCCCGCTACTTATGAATGAGTGGCACAAAGCGGACGGGGATCTTTTCTTCCGAGACGATCTTCTTCCCCTGTTTCCGAAGAAGCATCAAAGTCTGGATGGCCCAAACTTCACCAACAGGAATCACCATGAGTCCTCCATCCTTCAGTTGATCCACGAGAGGCTGTGGAACATGTTCTGCGGCAGCCGTTACGAGAATCGCATCGAACGGAGCGTGTTCAGGCCATCCAAGGTAACCGTCTCCGAGGCGGACCAAGATGTTTCTGTAACCGAGGCGCCTTAGTCGGTCCCCGGCGGACCTTGCCAGTTCCGGGACAATCTCGATGGTAAAGACACTGTCGACGATTTCTGCCAGAACCGCAGCCTGGTAGCCGGACCCAGTCCCGACTTCGAGAATACGTTGTCCTTTCCGCGGTTTTGCCAACTCCGTCATGAGTGCAACAATATAGGGCTGAGAAATCGTCTGACCTTCGCCAATGGGGAGTGGAAAATCACCGTACGCGTTCTCAATTTGTCCTGGTGGAACAAATTGGTGCCGAGGAACTTTTCTCATTGCTCTTAATGTTGCCGTGTCGTTTACATCCCGCGCAATAATTTGTTCCTGCACCATTTGCTCCCGGGCTTTTGTGAAGACATCCTGACCGTGCCCGAGTGAGACGTTCGCAGCGATTACGGCAAGAAGAACATTTCGAATTCTCCTCGTCGGAAGATGCAACTTCTCATGCCAAAGCTTGAGGATTTTCATTTTCCGGGCTCCTGTCGGTGTTTGGATGTTCGCACAAAAAAGTAGTAGAGAGGTATCCCACACATAACGGTCGCAACGGCAATGGATGATTCGATCGGGCGCTGAAAATACGAGAGTGCAAGCATACTGAACCCTGCTACGATGTAGGCCGCAATTGGAATATGAAACGCACTTATCGGTGAGCGGTTCGCCTGAGGTTTCAATTTAAAGACGCCAAACACAGCAGCAATGGGAAAGATCCCGAGGGCGAACCCCATGAATGTCAATATCTGGTCGAACGTCCCCGATAGAACCATAACGACGGCAAGCAATCCCTGCAGGGCAATGGAACGGGTGGGAACCTCAAAGCGCGGATGTATGTATGCGATAGAGCGAAAGAAAACTCCATCGCGCGCCATAGCATAATAGACACGCGGACCGAGCATAATGAAAGCGCTCAGAGAGGAAAAAAGGGCAAATGAAGCGAGCACAGAAGCAATTCGTTCCATTTCTGAACTGAAGAGTGCTCCCATCGCCAGGCCAACAACGGAAAGTACTCCGCTCATTTCCGCAGGACTGAGCGCGTACACCAGCATAATGTTGAGGCCGACGTAGAGAGCCATAACAACACCAGTTCCAGCAAGGAGAGAACGAGGAAGAATGACGGAAGGATTCTTAATTTCGGCCCCTAAGTATGTTGAAGCGTTCCATCCGCTGTAGGCGAACATAATCCACATAAGAGAAAGACCAAGCGTCTTCCATCCTGCAAAATCAAAGGAAAAGCTGGCCGGCGCCCGAAAATGCGCCGCGTCCCCCATGCCAAACGCAAGTCCGGCGACGACGGCGATGAGAATCATTCCAACTTTCATGACTGTCAGATAATTTTGAATCCTTGACCCAATTTCGATTCCCCTCATGTGAATGAACGAAAAAAGTACAATGACGAGAATTGCAGCAATTCGCTGCGGCTCAACCGGAAGGAAACTCAGCGACATCCAATCGAACGCTCCTGGAAATGCTCTCGCAACGTATTCGCTGAATCCAATCGATGAAGCGGCAATGGGCGCTGAGAATCCCACAACAAAGGAAGTCCATCCGCTGAGAAAACCGAGAAGAGGGTGAAAAAGCTTTGAGAGGAAGATATATTCGCCACCGGCCTCCGGCATAGCTGCCCCAAGACGTCCGTAGGAAATTGCTCCGCAGAAAGCAATGATTCCACCAACAACCCAAAGGACAACCATGACCATCGGGTCGGCGAGGTCTCGCATGAGCAATCCACTCGTCGTGAAGATACCCGCGCCCACCATGTTGGCAACAACAATATTTGTGAGGGGAAAGAGTCCGAGCTTTCGCGGGAGGGCTAAATGTGGTTGTCTCTCGTCCATTGGGCGCAACCGAGGTGCACGCGCGCGGGATCGAAAAAAACTTGGAAAATGAGCTGGAGAGAAGTTAGAGAAAATTTTCTCTAGTTGCCCCGACTTCAACGGAACGAATAAGGGAGAATAATGTGCGGCAGGTTTGGTGCCTCAAAGAAGACGAAACGCTCCGAAACTTACGCGGTGCCTTTTGTCAGCTTGAGAATTGTGATTTCTGACCGAGCTCCCAGACGAACTGGCGGTCCCCAATAACCCGTCCCTTTGCTGACATACACCCAGGTGTTTTCCATCTTGTGCAGTCCGAGGACGTA
>CAYNRS010000331.1:0-3481 GCA_964399565.1 uncultured Ignavibacteriaceae bacterium | reverse complement strand
AGCAAGCACGTTTGCACACGAAGATCCAGCCGGCCCTCCACCAATGACGATGACGTCGAATCGATCAGGTAGATTCATACCTGCCGAGAATAATCGAGGCATTGATCCCCCCAAACCCGAAAGAGTTGGACAGGATGTAATCTATGTGTTCGTTACGCCCGTTGTTCGGGATGTAATCAAGGTCACACTCAGGATCAGCATTCTGATAATGAATCGTCGGTGGAAGAAAATCCTTTCCGAAGATTTGTGCGCAAAGAGCGGCTTCAACAGCTCCGGACGCACCGAGAGCGTGCCCGTGCATTGATTTCGTTCCGCTAATTGGAATTGTTTTCGCATTTTCGCCAAACACAGATTTGATTGCGAACGTCTCAACCTTGTCGTTGAGCTGCGTCGAACTGGCATGGGCGTTGATATAGCCAATGTCTTGGCGTGTAAGACGGGCTTCTTGAAGGCAATCCGCCATGGCTCTGATTGCGCAAGAGGCATCAGGCCGCGGCGCAACCATGTGGTGGGCGTCGTTGTTGCACGCATAACCCAGAACCTCGCAATAAATGCGTGCGTTGCGTCTGACGGCGTGACTCAACTCTTCCAGAATAAGAACAGCCGAAGCCTCGCCCATCACGAAACCGTCGCGTGCCTTGTCAAACGGCCGACACGCGATTCCAGGGTCGGGATTCGTTGACATCGACTTGATAAGTGCGAATGCGCTGAACGTGAGCTCATACAACGGCGCCTCTGCTCCGGCGGCAATCATTGCATCTGCGTAACCATCTTTGATATATCGATAAGCTTCTCCAATGGCAATGGTACCTGAGGAGCAACTGTTCGAGTTTGCATTACTCGGTCCGGTGAAGCCATAGCGAATGGCAATGTTGCTTGAACCCGAGCCGCCAAAAACAATAAGAGCGAGACTTGGGTCGACCGAGCGGATTCCGTTTTTCAAATACACCTCGTGCTGTCGTTCCGCGCCCGCTACGCCGCCCAACGCTGTTCCCACGGTAACGCCTATTCGAGGGTTGAGCTTTTTTGGATCGTGAGGAAGTAAGGAATCCCGAAGAGCCATGTCGCACGCCGCCAGGCCCAACTGCGCAAAGCGGTCCATGCGGCGGGCAAGCTTCGCATCGAAAAAATTCAACGGCTCAAAATTGTCAATTTGCGCGGCGACCTTCACCTGGATCTGTGTGGTGTCGAAGCGGTCGATGGTTTTGACGCCCGAGATTCCGCTCTGTGCTCCACTCCAGAGGCCGTCCTTCCCGTGACCAATCGGCGTAACAGCCCCGATTCCCGTGACAACAACCCGTCTACCCGGCATTCAGAGACTCCAGATGACGCTTCATGTGACGGAGCGTTTGACTTGCAATGTAGCTGATAAAAAATTGCCCAATAATTCTTTCCGCGATAAATCTCCCAAGAATGGGAATATTCGGCGTTAGGTCATGGCGAATTCTGACTTCAACGCCGTCGGCAACCTGGGTGAAAGTCCAGACAACCCGCATCCCCCGTGTAAACGCTTTGAGATGGTGAAAGCGGACTTCCTTACGCTCGCGGTCGATTTCTTGCTCGGACGTCCATTGCACAGGTATCCATCTCCGTCGGGCGGCCATCGTCACAATGTTCTTCAGCCCCGATTGCCCGTGGAAACGAACCCACCGATAATGCGGAAGAATCTTCGGCCAGAGGGACAGATCAGCGGCGGTCTCGAAGATTTGATCGATTGGCGCTTTGATGAGAATAGAATTCTCGGCGTGCATAGATACAGGGCGGAATGTCATTCCGTCCAATGTTTCCCGACAAGTATTAGTCTGAAAAAAGGTCTTCTCAGGATTTCAAAGTTCTGCACTCCAGCGTGAAAAGCCATGTCCCGAAGTTCTTCCGGCGTGAAGGCACGAAGCACGGAAAGAGTGGAATCATGAAGAGTCAACGGATTCCTCGTCGTTGCGTGAGTGTAGAGCCAGGTAGTCCACGCACCGACCCAGGAGCGATGCAAATCGTTCACGATAAAAGCCACTCGACTCAGTCTGTTCATTTCCCGCACAACAAAGAGAGCCTCTTCATTCGAGAAATGATGGAGCGCCAGCGAACACAGCACAATGTCAAACGACTTGTCCGTAAAATCAAGTTGAAGCAAATCCCCTTGAAGTATGGAAATCTCAGGATGTCCTTTTGTCCATCGCTGAGCCACTTTGAGAGTCTGCGGGTTCTTCTCGACCGCCACGATTCGCACAGCCCGGCCTTTCTTTTGGACAAACTTGGCGATTTCCACCGGGTGGTCGCCCGATCCTGTTGCAAGGTCAAGAATGTCAATTGTTGCGGAAGGAGAAATTCTCTCAATGGCGGCTGCCAAAAAATCTTTGACCACGGAGTATCCCCCAAAAAAACGGTTGATGGCTCTGAGGTTTTTCAGGTCTTTCTCAAGCAGCCCCGGTTCATGATCTGCACGGTCGATCATTTCGGGATGACCCGGGTCAAAACGTCGGCGGGGCACAGTCAAATTCATCATTCTTTTTTCTGCTATTTCTTTCTATCTTTATCTTTAAATGAGAATCATTAAACCCCCGCGCCTTAAAAAGGGCGATGTTATCGGCCTCATTGCGCCAGCCAGTACACCCTCTTCCAACGAAAAAATTGAAAAAGGAGTTCAATACCTCGAACGACTGGGCTACCGGGTGAAAGTAGGGAAATTTGTTCGCGAAGTTGTGGGGTATCTTGCAGGCACCGATGAACAACGGGCTGCCGATCTGAATGACATGCTGCGGGACCGCATGGTCAAGGCGATTTTTGCTCTTCGGGGCGGCTATGGCACACCAAGAATTCTCTCGCGAATCGACTATGCTGCCGTCAGAAAATCACCCAAGATCATTGTCGGGTACAGCGATTTAACCGCACTCCAAATGGCAATGTTCACAAAGATTGACCTGGTGACGTTTTCCGGCCCCATGGTCAGCGTGGAAATGTGCAATGCCATTGACCCGTTCACAGAAGAACATTTTTGGCGGCTTGTGACCTCCCCATCGAAGATTGGCCTGCTCAGGAACCCAGACACGGAACCAGTGACAACATTGAAACCCGGCAGGGCTGTTGGACGACTCCTGGGCGGAAATCTCTCTTTGGTCATGTCCCTGATGGGAACGCCTTACATACCGGAACTTCGTAAAGCCCTGTTTGTTCTCGAAGAGGTTGACGAGGCTCCCCACCGCGTTGACCGAATGTTCGCTCAACTCCGGAACGCAGGTATTCTTAAGAAAATATCGGGTCTTCTTTTGGGCAGGTTTACAGATTGTGTCCCCAGCGACGCGTCAAAACCGCATCTCACCGTAGACCAAGTCATCCAGGATGTGGCCTCAATACTCCAACGTCCTGCAATTTCAAACCTGCAGTATGGTCACATTCCAAAAAAACTAACAATTCCGATGGGAGTTTCGGCAAGGTTGGACGCACACCATGGGCGCCTGGAAATTCCTGAAGCTGCTGTTACGTAACT
>CAYNRS010000330.1:0-3485 GCA_964399565.1 uncultured Ignavibacteriaceae bacterium | reverse complement strand
CATCGGCCACGGTGGATCCGGGAAGACGACGTTGACCGAAGCTCTCCTCTTTACTACCGGAACAACAAACAGACTGGGAAAAGTCGACGAAGGCTCGACGGTGTCGGACTATCATCCCGACGAAATCGAGCGGAAGATCTCCATCAACGCGTCGCTCCTCCACTGCGACTGGCAAAACACAAAAGTTAACATCCTGGATACGCCGGGCTATTCCGATTTTGTCGGCGAAGTGCTCAGCTCTTTAAGAGTTTCGGATACGGCCATCGTCCTTATTAAAGCCGTTGAAGGGGCCGAGGTCGGAACGGAAATTGTCTGGCACTATGCCAAGGAATTCAAGACGCCGACGTTGTTCCTGGTGAATAAACTCGACAACGAGAACGCCGAATTCGACCATGCCCTCTCGACGATGAAAGAGCGGTTTGGGCACGACGTGACGATTGTGCAATTCCCTGTTAATCAAGGATTACCGTTTGACTCTGTTGTCGATCTACTCCGTATGAAGCTGCTCAAGTTCAACCGCGATGGGAGCGGGAAGTTTGCGGAAAGCGACATACCGGCGGAGTTGAAACAAAAAGCCGATTCGCTGCATGAGGAGCTTATCGAAAAAATCGCCGAAACTGACGAGGATCTGATGAACAAGTTTTTCGAGGACGGGACGTTGAAAGAACGCGACCTCCTGCGCGGGATGCGCATGGCGCTGCTTGCGCGGAAGATTTTTCCCGTTTTCTGCGCCGCTTCTTCCATGAATGTCGGCACCGTCCCGCTTCTTGATTTCCTCGTAAACTATGCGCCCTCGCCAAAAGACAGGGGCGAAGCTGCAGCAAAGGATCTTCAGGCCAAGAAAGAAATCACTGTCACTCCCGACGCCGCAAAACCCCCGGCGGTTTTTGTTTTTAAAACAGTCTCCGAACAACACGTGGGCGAGCTTTCGTACTTCCGCGTCTATTCCGGTACAATTTCTCCCGGCATGGACCTACTCAACGAAACAAACGGAAAGACAGAGCGTCTGGGCCAGATCTTCTTGATGAATGGCAAGGAACGCCGCGAAGTCGGAAAACTCCTGGCAGGAGATATCGGCGCCGTCGTAAAACTCAGGGATACGCACACGAACAACACACTCAGCAGCAAGGCGTTTCCTGTGGAATTCCCGCCGATTCAGTTCCCCGACCCCGTCATTCGCATGGCCATCGTGTCAAAATCGAAGGGAGACGAAGACAGGGTTGCGACAGGCCTTCATTATCTTCATGAAGAAGACCCGACTTTTGTAGTCCAGGTCGATGCACAACTCAGCCAGACGGTCATCGCCGGGCAGGGAGAGTTGCATCTTTTGATTGTTACAAAACGGCTCAAGGAAAAATACGGCGTGGATGTCGACCTTGCCGAGCCGAGGATCCCCTATAAAGAAACCATCAAAGGCGTGGTCCCGAATGTCGAGTACAAACACAAGAAACAGACCGGCGGCCGCGGCCAATTCGGCCACGTGTACTTAAAAATAGAGCCCAAGCCGCGGGGAACGGGATTTGAATTCGAGGATGCGATTGTTGGAGGCGTCGTGCCCGGGAGGTTTGTTCCGGCCGTCGAAAAAGGCATTGTCGATATCATGCACAAAGGCGTGATCGCAGGGTATGAAGTGGTTGACGTGAAAGTGACGTTGCATGATGGTTCGTACCACTCCGTTGACTCTGACGAACTTTCGTTCAAGATCGCAGGCTCGATGGCTTTCAAAAAGGGTTTTCTTGACGCGCGCCCTGTTTTGTTGGAGCCCATCAACGAAGTAGAAGTGATTGTGCCCGAGGAGTACATGGGCGACGTGATGGGCGACCTTTCTGCCCGACGCGGAAAAATTCAGGGAATGGAAACGGAAGGACCGTTTCAGAAAATCAAGGCGCTCATCCCGATGGCGGAACTGCACAAGTATTCCACGATCCTCCGGTCGATGACGCAGGGAAGAGGAATTTACCGAACAAAGTTTTCCCACTACGACGAGCTCCCTCGAGAGCAAGCGGAAAAGGTCATTGCGGCGCACAACAAAGCAAAAGTGGAAGCAGTTTAACATCCGTTTCGAAATGTCATTGCGAACCCCACCTTGCGTGGGGTTTCTTGTTTGTTGCAGGTGACTTGTTTTGCGAGATGTGGGCGTGGGCCAACAAGCGAAAAGAATTAACAAACCCGGGGCAAATCACAACATGAAGACATGTTTAAACCGGAGGGGCGATTCATGCCTGCCCGCCATAAACGAACGAATGTGAGAGGCGGGAATCGCTCCTACAACTTTAATGTATCGCCAGGGATTTTTGGTTACATTTCCCGTTCCTGCGATTGCCGAAAAGCCAATTATCCTGAAATTTCATGACTTCCCCTGAAACAAAACCTCAAAAAACGAAAGTCGGAGCACTCAAACCAAGCAACGGTTCCAGAATCACGCACATCACGATCCGCGGGGCTCGGGTGCATAATCTCAAGAACATCAGTCTCGAAATTCCCCGCGATAAACTCATTGTCATCACCGGTGTCAGCGGGTCGGGCAAGTCCAGCCTGGCTTTTGACACAATCTACGCCGAAGGTCAGCGCCGTTACGTCGAAAGCCTGTCGTCTTACGCGCGCCAGTTCCTTGAGCGAATGGAAAAACCCGATGTGGACCACATTCAAGGAATTAGCCCGGCGATAGCCATCGAGCAGAAGACGACCACTCGCAACCCCAGGTCGACAGTTGCCACGACGACAGAAGTCTATGATTATCTTCGGCTTCTCTACGGAAGAATAGGCAAAACGTACTGCCGCGAATGCGGGAATCTTGTTCAACGCGATACAGTTTCTACCGCCGTGGAAAGGCTGACCCAGGAAGGTGACGGTACCAAGCTCTTCATTATGTTTCCCATGCATGACCATCCGGGCAGATCCATGAAAGAAGAGTTTGAAGCCCTGAAAAAGCGTGGATTCTATCGCATCGTCGTAGACGGCGATTTGATCGACTTGAATGAAAAGGAATTCAAAGGGAAGGTCAAGAAGGATGTCGCCGTTCTCGTCGACCGGCTTGTCGTGCGCAGCCATGACCGCGAAAGTCAAACCCGCGTTGCAGATTCTGTGGAAACCGCTTTTGTCGAAGGCGACGGCTATGTACTCATCTATCTCCTCGACCAGAAACGACTTCTGAAATTCTCCCAGCATTATGAGTGTTCAAACGACGGCAATCGCTACGAGGACCCCGAGCCGCGGCTCTTTTCCTTCAACAATCCCGTCGGCGCTTGCCCGAAATGCCAGGGTTTTGGCCGTTCCATCGGCATCGATATGAATCTTGTTGTTCCGAACCCAAATAAAACAATCCGTCAGGGCGCCATTCAGCCGTGGACGTTTCCGCGGTGGCGCGAAAACCTCTCAGACCTTCTTCGAGTCTCGAAACAAGCTGGAATCGCGGTGGATGTGCCCTTTGCAAAGCTGAACGAAAAGCAAATGGAAGTTATCATGAACGGTTATAACGGCTTCGA
>CAYNRS010000329.1:0-3486 GCA_964399565.1 uncultured Ignavibacteriaceae bacterium | reverse complement strand
GTATTTTGTCGGTGTAAGCCGAAGCAACTTGTTTTGGCGTTACCCGGAAATCGCAGGACGAAGAGTCAATCCCCCGGATAACACGAAATTCGAACGCGCAGTCTGGGAAAGTTGTGTCAACATCAGGAAAGCGTCGAGCGCCGGCCAGCCTTATGTTTTGCCGAAACCGTTCAAGGTCGTTATGACCGTCAAGGTGAGGCCGAATGCAGTTCCGGATGGCCAAACTATTCGCGGCTGGCTGCCCATTCCACGAGAGTTTCCGTTTCAGAAAAACTTCAAGCTTGTTTCATCATCGTCAGAGGCGAAGATTGACGATGCCACAAGCACGATTCGGTCTGCATATATGGAAAAAGTCGGCGCCAAGGATCAACCCACCGAGTTTAAGATCGAATACACCTACACAACCATGGGCATCTCTTTCGACATGCAACCGGAGCACGTTCGGCCCTATGATGCAGACGACGAGGTTTTCCGACAATTTACAAAAGAAGGACCGCACGTCGTGTTCACAGACAAGATCAAGAGGCTTTCTGCGGAACTTGCAGGAAACGAACACAATGTGGTCAGGAAAGCCCAAAAATTCTACGATTGGATCACACAAAATATTAAGTATAGTTATGCTCTCGAATACTCGACTATCCGCAACATCGGTGATTATTGCCTGACGAAGATGTATGGCGACTGCGGGCAGGAGGCGCTTCTCTTTATCACCCTGTGTCGCTACAATGGAATCCCGGCTCGTTGGCAATCGGGCTGGTTTACCTTCCCCGGCGGCAAGACGATCCATGATTGGACAGAGGTCTATTTCAAACCGTGGGGATGGGTACCAGTCGATCCGTATATGGGAATATTTGCCCACCGATATTTGAAGAGTCTCTCGGAAGAGCAAAGAGAAGAGGTTCGCCGTTTCTATTTTGGCGGGCTCGATCACTATCGAATGGCGGCCAACAGCGACCATAATCAGGAACTCAACCCGCCGAAGCATTCATTCCGCTCGGACAACGTGGATTTTCAACGCGGCGAGCTTGAACACGGTGAAACAAATATCTATTTCGATAAATATTCGTTCAGCCTTGTGATTGAGGAAACGAGTATCCCGTAACAACGGCTGTTTTTCTGAAGTAACTGTTATTTTTTTCTCCACCGTGTACGCCCATGCCTGCTCTTCTTTCACCTGACACAGAATTACGCCTGCCCGACCTTACCGTGGTTACAGCCTCAGCAGGTTCCGGCAAAACGCGCACGCTTACGCTGAGGTATCTCCAGTTGTTGCTTTCCGAGCGGATTCCTCATAATGACCTGAAAAACATCCTGGCCATGACGTTTACCAACTATGCCGCGGCCGAGATGAAGCAGCGGGTCCTTATGTATCTGAAGAACATCGCACTCGGCAAAGGCGAAATCCCGGATGAGATTGAACGGCTGGTGAACATGCGTGGACAGGAATTGCGCGACCGGGCGGAATTCACGCTGGAAATGATCCTTGACCGCTTCTCGGATTTCCAGGTGCGCACCATCGACAGCTTCCTCATTTCTGTGTTTCAATCGACTGCCCTTGAGTTCGGCTATGCGCAAAATGCAGACATCATTTTTGTTCCTGACAAACCTTTGGCGGAGGCGTTCGCCGAATTCGCCCATGATGCTGATGCACAGGCGCACTACGCCGGCCTCCTCAAGCAGCTTGTCTCTCTCATCGAGCAAACGCGTTTCAGCACGATGCGCTACCTCTGGAATCCCTACGACAACATGGTGAAAGAAACTCAGAAGCTGTATCGTGCACTCAGAATGGTCACTAAGCCGTTGGTCATGGAAGATAAGACCTCTGATTTGGCCAAGACAGCCAAGGAAATTGAGGGCCAGAGCCGGATTCTCGGCAAAGTGCTCAACGAATCGGGCCTTACCGTAAGCAGGCTTTTTCAGAATGACTTGAAAGATGCGGAGCAAGGGAACATCGAAGCCCTGTTGGAGCGCGTTATCAAAGACCGTCCTTACAACAAACCCGTGGGGAAGCAGCAAGCATCTCTAGGGAAATATGGTAAAAGAATCGAGGAAGAAACCAAACGCTTTTACAGTCTGCTGGCGCAATATGCCGAAGTGTTCTCCCAGACTCGTTTCTACCCCTATGCGCGCGCGATGGAGCTTGTCGAAACCCATCTTGACGAGATTTCGCGGAGGGACGGAACACTGCTTCTCGATGAGATCCACTGGAAACTCAAGAATCATCTTACACAGAGCATTGTTCCCGAGATCTATTACAAACTCGGCGAATCCATCCATCATTTCTTGATAGACGAATTTCAGGATACGTCGCCCATCCAATGGCACAACCTCAAACCACTCCTGGAGGAAACCCTTTCCAAGGATGGCTCGCTCTTTGTTGTCGGAGACACGAAACAGTCCATCTATGGCTTCCGCGGAGCGGACTGGAAGATCATGCAGCAGCTTGGACAAGGGGCGGAATTCGGATCGGTGACTCCCAGGAACCTTGACCTTCGCAAGAATTACCGCAGCTCGGAAAACATTGTAAAGTTCAACAAGGAATTCTTTTGCCTCACGATTCCCATGTCCGAATATGCCGAGGCCGCAAAGCTCAGCGACCTCTCCGATGTCGACAAGTCGGTTCCGGAAAGCCGGAAAGAGAAAGGATATGTGCGGGTCCATGTCGTTCCCCATGACGTGGAACAACGGCCCGAGCGTGCAAGGATTCTGGAAGCCGTTGAGGATTGTCTCAGCAGGGGATACAAGAACCATGAGATCGCCATCCTCACCCCTGAGAACAACGACGTGGTCTTGATCAGCACGTGGCTGAACGACCACCAACCGCCCATCCCTTTTGTCTCTCACAGCAACCTTGACGTCCGTCGACGAAAATCTGTAGGAGAAGTGATTTCTCTTCTCCGTTTCCTGGATTCTCCCGTTGACAACCTGTCACTTGCGACATTTCTTCTCAGCGATGTTTTCCTGAAGAGGGCACAGTCGTCGGAAGCACCGGTGCACAGAAACGAAATGAGAGACTTTCTTTTTGAGGTTCACCGAGCCCAACGCACGTCCTCACCGCTTTACAAATCCTTTCAGGAACGGTTCAGGGGAATTTGGGCGGAAATGTTTGAGCCGCTGTTCAGATCAGTCGGATACTTGCCCTTGTACGACCTTGTTTCGGAAGCATACAAGCTTTTCCGGGTCTTGCCGCTCTTTCATGAGGAAGAGGCCGCCCATGTCAAGTTTCTCGAAGCCGTCCGGGCGTATGAACGTGAGGGAAACAATAGTTTGAAGGAATTCCTCGAATACGCCGAAGAAAAAGACGACAGTGACCGCTGGACAGTGTCCGTTCCGAAAGGCACCGATGCCGTGAACATCATGACCGTGCACAAAGCAAAGGGTCTGGATTTTCCCGTCGTGTTGGTGTTTTTCCGTGACCGTGAACCCCGCTTGAAAGACCCGGTGACGGATGAAAGGGAGGAAGATGTCCGTTTACTTTCACTGACG
>CAYNRS010000328.1:0-3487 GCA_964399565.1 uncultured Ignavibacteriaceae bacterium | reverse complement strand
TGATTTCGGGTGAAGGCATGGTTCATTCGGTAGGGGTTTGATTACCTGTCCACCATCTTTTTGGCGTAATCAAACACCTACCATGTAATCTCTGTGGGAAGGGACACGGCCTGCCGTGTCCCTACCTGAGCAACATCGCCTAGAATAACAAACAATTCCGTCAAAGCAAATCGCCGCCATTCTCATTATATTTGCAGTCCAATGGCGCGCACATCACAATACGTTAAGGTCGGCAAACGAACTGTCGAGCTCTCGAACCTCAAGAAGATCCTCTTCCCCGAAGACGAGTTTCTTAAAGCCGAGCTCATCGAGTATTACCTGAAGCTCGCTCCAACCATCCTCTCCCACATCAAAGGCCGTCCCCTTTCTGTGGTCCGTTATCCGGACGGCGTCGGCGGGGGGTCGTTTTTCCAAAAAAACCGTCCCGACTGGGCTCCGGCATGGATGGACCATGCCGAGCTGGGAGACAAAGAAAAAGGCAAAACCATCGACTACATGATTGCCACCGAGGAGGCCTCGCTGGTTTTCCTGGCAAACCTTGCATGCATCGAGCTGCACCAAATGCATTCGCGCTCGCCGAATTTCGATAAGCCGGATTATTTTGTCGTCGACCTCGACCCGCCGGAGAGTTTTCCGTTTTCGAAAATCGTCGACATCGCTTTTGAATTCAAGGAACATCTCGAATCGTACGGGTACCATCCATTTGTCAAAACGACAGGCAAAAAAGGCCTGCATATTGTCTCGCCCCTTGAAGCGAAATGGAGTTTTGACCAGGTGTTTGAAGCTGCAAAAGCCGTCGCTCAGCCTTTCGTCGACAGCCATAAATCGACAACCACACTTCACATCAAGAAAGAGTATCGCAAAGACAAGATGCTGATCGACATTTATCGCAACCGCACGTTTCAGACGATCATTTCGCCGTACAGTGTTCGCGGGAGCAAAGGAGCTCCGGTTTCAACTCCGTTGAGCTGGGAGGAACTCGAACATCTGAAGTCGCCTGCCAAACTTAACCTGCAAACGGTACCGGATCGTGTCGTAGCCGACGGCGACCCGTGGGAAGCTATCGGTGCCTACGCCACAAGTTTGCACACCGACCGAAAGTCCAAGCGCCCGAAGCCCGTGGAAAAAGCGAAAGCTACCGAATCACTGAAGGTTTACGACAAGAAGCGGAGTTTTGACAAGACTCCCGAGCCCGGCCCAAAAATCCCGACGGGCAAAGGCAATTCTTTTGTAGTGCACCGGCACCATGCGTCGCGGCTTCATTACGATTTGCGGCTAGAAAAGGAAGGCACGTTGAAATCGTGGGCCGTACCTAAAGGGCTTCCTCCACGCCCGGGAATCAAGCGGCTCGCCGTCAACGTCGAGGACCATCCGATGGATTATCTCACGTTCGAAGGAAAGATTCCGAAAGGCGAATACGGCGGCGGAGACGTGTGGGTGTTCGCGCTGGGGAAATACGCCATTACAAAAGAAAAGAAGGATGGATTCTATTTTCGTCTCCAAAGCAAGGAGATCAATGCTGAATATCGGACTTTTCCGACAGACGGAAAAAACTGGCTGCTCGAACGCCTCGACAATCCGCAGATCGATTTTCTGAGAGACAATGTGGAGTACATGCTTTCAGAAAGCCGCGAAAAAGTGCCGACTTCGGGCGACTATATTTACGAAGTGAAGTGGGACGGCATTCGCGCAATGATCTCACTCGACGAGGGCGTCGTGAAAATCCGCAGTCGCAACAATAAAGATATCACAAAAAGTTTTCCAGAATTGCTCGTTCCCGAAAAGGCATTCCGAGCGACCAACGCGCTCTTCGACTGCGAAATAGTCTGCCTCGACAATTCCGGTAAACCTGTTTTCAAAGATGTCATTAACCGCATGCATCAGACGACGGAAGGTGCCATTGCGCGCGCAAAAGCGAAATTCCCTGCCGTGTGTTACGTGTTCGATTGTTTATATCTCGACGGCCGTTCCATCACGAGCGAACAATTAGTGCGACGCCGTGCGTGGCTGAAGGATGTCATAAGACCCGACACACCGTATCGCTTCAGCGAAGTTGTGAATGAAGGCGATGAGCTTTTTGAAGCCGCAAAGAAAATGGGGCTCGAGGGAATTATGGCAAAAGAACGCAACAGCACCTATCTCATCGGCAAACGGAGTTCGTATTGGCTGAAAATCAAAACGCGACAAACCGTGGACTGTGTAATTATCGGTTACACAAAGGGAAAAGGAAGCCGGGATTCGGCGTTCGGCGCTCTGCACATTGCACAAAAGAAGAACGGCGATCTGGTCTATGTGGGCAAAGTTGGCTCAGGATTCGACGACAAAACCCTAAAGTCGATTTACCAGGAGCTGAAGAAGTTTCAAGAAATCAAGAAGCCCATCAAACAGAAAACGCTCGACGACGTCGCAACCGTCTGGATTGAACCGAAATTGTTTTGCGAAGTGCAATACGCCTCCCTGACCAAAGACAAGATGCTTCGTGAGCCTGTGTTTTTGAGGCTCAGGCCTGACCTTTCAACTGAATGACAAGAGTGATTCTAAGGCGAAGTTGAGTCTTAAGGGGACCTCACCCCACAAGTCAGAGCAGTAGAGTGAACCCTCTCCTATAGCTCGGAAAAAACTTAGCGAAGAGAGGGGGTCATGGGTCCTATGCTGCAGCTGATGGCACAGTTGAATGCATTTGAGAAAACACCATCACTGAATCAACTTGTGGGGTGAGGTCTGGATTACCGCGAAACATAAGTTGGCACAACCGAAAAAAGTAGGCCTTATCACCGCAACATCGCTTGTCGTTGGCAACATGATTGGCTCCGGGCTCTTCATGCTTCCCGCCGCGCTGGCAATGTACGGAGGAATCAGTCTGGTCGGCTGGGTTGTTTCCGGGTTTGGCGCGATGTCGCTGGCAATTGTTTATGGCTGGCTTGCAAAGCTCCATCCAAAAACGACCGGCGGGCCGTATGCATATACATATGTCGGCATGGGCGACTTCGCGGCTTTTCTTGTTGCCTGGGGGTACTGGATCTCGGTTTGGTGCGCAAATGCCGCCATAACGGTTGCCTTTGTTAGCTACTTGAGCGCTTTCATTCCGATTCTTGCCACCGATACATTACTCGCTGTCGCCACTGGACTTGCTGCAATATGGCTCCTCACATGGGTCAACACACTCGGAATCCGCGAGGCCGGAACAGTTCAAGTTCTCACAACAATCCTGAAACTACTTCCATTGCTTCTTCTCTCCATTGTGGGAGTCTTCTATCTTCGTCCTGAACATTTCGTTCCTTTCAACCTGAGCGGTGAGTCAACCATCGGAGCAATCACAAGTACAACAACTCTGACGTTTTTTGCATACTTGGGCATTGAGTGCGCCACAATTCCGTCGGAAAATGTAGAGAATGCAGAAAAAACGGTGCCAAGAGCAACCTTGATTGGAACGTATCTCACAACAGCGGTGTACCTCCTGAGCACGATTGCGGTCATGGGAATTGTG
>CAYNRS010000327.1:0-3496 GCA_964399565.1 uncultured Ignavibacteriaceae bacterium | reverse complement strand
GCCTCAGCCGAAGAACGCTATCTAACATTCCTTAAAACCTATCCTGCTCTCGTCGAACAGGTTCCCCAAAGCCAAATCGCATCCTACCTTGGCATTACTCCGCAGTCGTTAAGCCGCATTCGGAAAGAGCTCTCCTCAAAGTAATAATCGCGTTTTAACATCTCGCCTAAAGAATATGTCACTCAAATCTTCGGGCTATAATTCGCCTCTCTTGCGTTAAAGGGAAACGGAATGTTGGTTACAATCCTCAGCCGTAAACATTCCCCTCTCCTTAGATCGCACAAAGTCTGACGTTAGGAGAGGGGCAGGGTGAGGTCAAAAACAAAAGCATGACCTCATCCTGCCCTTCTCCTTAAGGAGAAGGGAAAGTTGCGAATAATGCCAAAGCAAAAGCATCACTTAATCCCTAGCCTGCCGAACTTCAAAGCGCACGACCGGCAGGCAGGCTGCCCTTAACCTTAAAGGGGAAAGGAATGTTGCGTCGAAGATTTGAAATTTAGACGGCATGAACGTCGATTTAACAGAGGCAATCCATCACAACGACTTCGAAGATGGCCCCAAAAGAAAGCGTCGAATCGACGTAACCGCGTTACCATAGGGTAACAGAATTTCTTCTCTTGGGTGAATGCGCAGGCGTGTGCCAATGTGTTACATTGGTAGCGTTAACAATTTCAATTTCATCAGACCCCATCCTTCCTCCCCTCAAAGGGGAGGTGAGGTGGGGTCAGTAAACAAGAAAGGAACTCTATCATGGCACTCTGGAAAATCGACTCGGCACACTCGGAAGTCAGTTTCAAAGTGAAGCACCTTGTGGTCTCGACGGTCACAGGCAATTTCGGCCAATTCGACGCAACCATTCAATCTGAAAAAGCCGATTTCAGCGACGTAAAGGTCGCTTTCGAAGCGGACATCAACAGCATCAATACCAAGAACGAGCAGCGGGACGGGCATTTGAAATCCGCCGATTTCTTCGACAGCGCAAAGTATCCGAAGATGTCGTTTGCCTCAACGTCGGTCAAGAAAGTGTCCGATTATGAGCTGAAAGTGACAGGCAAGCTGACAATGAGGGGCGTGACAAAGGAAATTACGCTTGACGTTGTGTATAACGGGACCGTC
This sequence comes from uncultured Ignavibacteriaceae bacterium, assembly GCA_964399565.1. GTDB lineage: Bacteria > Bacteroidota > Ignavibacteria > UBA10030 > UBA10030 > JACQPT01. Next base: position 2,380 of record CAYNRS010000327.1, on the reverse strand, counting down.
CCCGGTTTCGGCGGGAATCAAGTTGCAGGGTTTGAAATCCGCACGAAGCTGAATCGCTTCGATTACGGACTGCAATGGAACGCATTGACGGAAGCGGGCGGCGTCGTTGTCAGCAATGAAGTGAGAATTGAAATCCTGGCCGAATTCAACAAGGCGCAGGACGTTGCAAAAGCAGCGTAATTCATGCCTTGACAAAAGCATATGGAACATTTCAAAATACTCTGTCATGCCCGCGGATTTTAAGCGGGCATCCAGATACAGCCGAGTTCTGGATTACGTCTTAAAATCCGTCGGAATGACCTTCTACTTTTTTTGAAATGGCTTATAATCATTCCACAATATAACAAGGAGAATCAACATGAAGAACCTCTTCAAGCTCTTATCGGCAATTCTAATCGCCACAGTTGGCGCAATGTCACAAACGACGTGGGTTGTCGATAACGTTCACTCAAACGTAAAGTTTTCGGTCACTCATCTTATTATCTCTGAAGTCGAAGGAAGTTTCAAAGTGTATTCCGGCGCTCTTCAGTCTCAAACATCCGACTTTTCCGACGTGGCTGTCGATTTTGCCGTCGACGTCAACAGCATCAATACGGACAATGAGATGAGAGACAAGCATTTGAAATCTGACGATTTTTTCAACGCTGAAAATTATCCGAAGATGACGTTTAAAAGCATCTCGTGGAAAAAGGTCGGAGACAAGGAATACGTCCTTGATGGTGACTTGACCATCCGCGACGTCACAAAACGAGTGGCGTTTTCAGTGGTCTATGGCGGAACGATCAAAGATCCCTGGGGGAATACGAAGGCGGGATTTAAAGCCACGACAGTTATCAATCGTTTCGATTATGGCCTGAAGTGGAACGCATTGACAGAAGCGGGTGGTGCAACTGTGGGGAAAGATGTCAACATCACGCTGAATCTCCAGTTCGGCCAGAAAAAGACATCCTAACAAACCAGTTCACAAAACCAATTAAACTTCAATTACAATCAAAAAGGAGAGTTGTTATGAAGAATTCAATGGTGAAGTCACTAGGACTATTCTCGTCGGTCTTTCTGGCGCTATTTCTTGTCAGCTGCTCCAGCGAAAGCCCCGACGTGCAGGCAATGAAAGCCGAGCGAGCCGAGATAGAAAAGAACCTGGCCACGTTCGATACACTCGATTACACTGTTTTCAGCAACCAGGAATGGACTCGGCTGCACGAGAGTCACGCAAAGGGCATCAAGGTCTATTGGCCGGATGGACACATGACGCAGGGCATCGATGTGCACATTGAAGACCTCAAAGCTCTTTTTGTGTACGCGCCGGACACACGAATCAAAGAACATCCCATAAAATTCGGATCTGGTAAGTACACTGCCGTTACGGGAGTTTTCGAAGGCACCTTTACCAAACCGATGCCCATTGGAAATGGCAAGTTCATTCCACCAACCGGCAAAGCTTTCAAGATGCCGATGGCCACTGTTGGCATTTGGGAAAACGGAGTTATGATTGCAGAACATCTCTTCTGGGATAACCAGACGTACATGAAGCAAATTGGGTTGGCAAAGTAACTCGTGTTGGATGAATTCTCAACAGCCCGGACAACAACTGTTGCTTCGGGCTGTTTGTTTTACAAGAATGTGGGAAAACCGGTTCGGGTGAGAATTCAGCTTAATATGAACATGAGCGTTGAGACGAAACTCGCAAGAAGGAAAATCTTGTTGAAGGTGGCACTCCGAATACCGAAGGTTATGATTCGGCAGAGACATAATGCCTTTTTGATATAATAGTTCTCAGTCCGCGACATTCGTAAGTCGAAAATCCCATGGATCGGCCGGGGATTTCTTCGTTTCCGCAACAACACCAGCGATTGTAACAGACTTCCCCTGACTGCTTTTTCTTAACTGTTCAAACGCATGCATCGTTTCGTCCCTTGACTCAATGGCATAGGTTTCGCCGGTTCCTGTTTCAATCAGGAACTTCCCGTTCTTCTCACGCAGCGTTCCGCTTAACTTCACCTCCGCATCTTTGGGTGTAAAACCGTTATCGGAAATCCTCTGGCGAATCTCCCGAAGGGTTTGTCGGTTGTCCGAGGCGAGAGAAATCGCCGCAGTCCCGTTGTTCAGACTGATCGTGACTGACCGGATGCCCTCGAGCCGTTTGAGGCTTGCTTCAACACCACGCGCGCAGGGAGCACAGTCCATTCCGTAAATCACTTGCTTTACTTCCAGCAATTGTGCATCGGCAACTAGCGGAAGCGCAAGCACTAAAAAAATAATCGTTTTCATTTTATTCAATCCTCTTGAATAACTTAGATTCTGTGTTGTATATTTATATCCAGTACGTGATTGTCACCATCACACGAGCCTTTTCGATGGGCTGGTTGCCGTTCAGTTT
>CAYNRS010000326.1:0-3498 GCA_964399565.1 uncultured Ignavibacteriaceae bacterium | reverse complement strand
GCCTTAACAACGCGGAACACACAATGACCCCACAACAGAAACGCCAAATCGGCTCTTTCATCGGTATCCTCGTTTCTTTTATGGTTCTGCTGAGTCTCGTCTCCTACACCTCTGCGGATCAGGCGAACGGAGAGATCAGTGTGGTCGACCTGTGGCAGGTTTTTACCAACGATGAAGTCATTATGCTCAAGGCCCAGCATACAAAAAACTGGTTGGGTCTGATCGGCGCGATCGTATCGAACTTCCTCATCAACTCCACGGTGGGCTATTCCATTCTCATGCTTCCGCTGCTCGGCATTGGATGGTCATGGCACTGGTTGCGACTCAAGAGCTCCCATAAGCTGACCATAGCGACAAATTATGTGATTGTCCTCGCACTGATTTTTGCGTCATTCACCGGCACCCTTCGGCAATTCGACAACAGCCTTCCTATGGAATGGAGCGGTGCAGTAGGCGATTTTGGGGCTGTGGTTTTGTCAAAACTTGTGGGTCTTACCGGAACACTCCTTATTCTCTTTGGCCTCTTTGTGGTCGTGCTCACGTTGATGGTGGACCTCGATTACCAAAGGACGTTTGAAAGAGTCGGAAAAGCAGTGAGGTGGTCTTCTCAATGGCTGAAGCAAAAAATGGCGGAAAGAGAGCAGAAGCGATTGGGTGGAAAACCTCAACAGACGCAGCCTGTCGAGATCAAGAGGTCCGCGGAAGAGCCGATTCTTGAGACCCCTACTGCGAAAAAAGTGCTTATGCAGCGTGCGGTACAGACGATGCCACCAGAGCCCGCGGTGATCGAAAAAGGAGATGTACCAGCAGAAGATGATCTTCCGCTCGACATCAAGAAGGCGGTCAATGAGGAGGAAGTCGATTTCGACGGACGGACCAAGCCTGATGAAACGGAAGAGGAAATAGACTATGTCGCTCTCTCTGTGGAACTTCTGGACGCGGCGAGGTCGACCGAAGAAGTAAAGGAGGATGAGCTCAAAATCAACGCTGATTTACTCAGGACGAAGTTGGCGGATTTCGGCGTTGCCATCGAGAGCGTGACAGTGACGCCCGGGCCGGTGGTCACTTTGTACGAAGTTGTCCCAGCTGCAGGTGTGAAAATCAGCCGAATCGAGAGTCTTGAGGATGACATTGCGCTGGCACTGAAAGCAAAAGGCATCCGCATCATCGCTCCGATTCCCGGCAAGGGTACGGTCGGTGTCGAAATTCCGAATCATCATCCTTCGCTGGTCACTATCAGGTCAATCATTAACTCCTCGAGGTTCCGCGATACAAGGGCCGCTTTACCACTTGCCATGGGCAAGACAATCACGGGGGAAGTGTACGTCGATGACCTCGCACGGATGCCGCACCTTCTGATCGCTGGCTCAACCGGGTCGGGCAAGAGTGTGGGGATCAATACCATCCTGACGAGTCTCATTTACCGGCTGCACCCGAGCGAAGTAAAATTTGTCATCATCGACCCGAAAAAAATCGAGCTCTCCCTCTTCAACAAGCTCAGTCATCACTACCTCGCCGTCTCTCCGGATATTGAGGAAGAAATTATCACGACGCCCAATAATGCCGTTTTGGCCCTTAAGAGCGTTGAGCTGGAGATGGAAAAGAGGTACGACCGTCTTGCCGCGGCGGGCGTCAGGAACATTGCTGATTACAACGAACGGATGAAAGAAGGCCGCTTGCGGGATACTGAGGCAGTGAAGCATCGGAAAATGCCGTATCTCATCGTTATCATTGACGAGTTGGCAGACCTGATGATCACTGCAGCTCGTGAAGTTGAAGAGCCAATCGCGCGGCTCGCGCAACTCGCACGTGCAGTGGGTATTCATCTCGTTCTTGCAACCCAGCGCCCCTCAGTTGATGTTATTACCGGTGTGATCAAGGCGAATTTCCCGGCACGAATCGCTTACCAGGTGTCCTCCAAAATCGATTCGCGAACGATCCTTGATATGAACGGCGCAGAACAGCTCCTGGGGAACGGTGACATGTTGTACCTGCCTCCTGGAAGCCCGAAGCCGGTCCGAATTCAGAATGCTTTTATCTCCACCGATGAGGTCGAACGCATTACGGAACACATTGCGAAGCAAAAAGGGTACATGAACCCCGTGAAATTGCCTTCGGCTTTCGAGAAAAAACGATCGGCAAGCCTGGGCGGCGACGGCAGCCGGGATGAGCTTTTTGAAGAGGCTGCCCGTATCGTCGTGCGCCACCAGCAGGGATCTGTTTCTATTTTGCAGAGGAGATTACAAGTGGGATACTCTCGAGCGGCTCGTATCATTGACCAGCTTGAAGAGGCCGGCATCGTTGGACCTTTTGATGGGAGCAAAGCACGAGAAGTCCTGATCGAGTCGGAAGCTGAACTTGAGGCAGTATTGAAGAGCCTGGCATGAGATTCTTGAGTATGCTGTCGTGCTTAACGGTTGTTTCCTCTCTGGTGACCCGGGCGCAGCCCGAGCTGACTGTTGCCGAGGTGACCGAGCGTATGCAGCGCAGATACGAAATGATCGATGACGCAACGGCGCAGTTTACCCAGCATGTCAAGTTCGGCTTCTCGAATATCGAACAAACGTTTTCCGGCATCCTCACCATGAAGAAACCGAACAAATACCGGATTGAGTCCGAGCATCAGACACTTGTGACAGACGGTGAGACGGTGTGGGCATATTCTCCTGTCAATAGTCAGGTCGTCGTTGATAAGTACAAGGAGAATCGGAATTCGATTTCTCCGGAACAGTTTATCCTGAACCTCCCGGACAATTATTACGCCACCATTCTGGGGACAGAAAAGGGGGCGGAGGCTAAAGTGTTCACGCTCAAGCTTGTACCGAAAGACGACCGTTCGTTTGTCCGTTCGGTAAAAATCTGGGTGGAAGATGGAACCTGGGAGATACGGAAGGTCTCCGTGAACGATGTGAACGACACCGAAACCACCTACACCATAAAAGATCTCAAACTCAACACCAACCCCAGGGATAAGTCGTTCACCTTCAGCCCGCCCGCCGGCACCGAAGTGGTAGACCTACGACAATGACGACCTCCGTTGCATGACTCCAAAGTTTAAGGCCCTCCTCAGGACGATCCTGGGATTCGCGCTTGCGGCACTTTTTCTCTATCTCGCATTTCGGGGAACGAGCCTGTCCGATTTGTGGAATTCACTTCTTGACGCAAACTACCTTTGGGTTTCTGTGCTCGTCCCCGTAACTCTTGTCGGTTTTTGGCTGAGAATGCTCCGCTGGGAGTACCTTCTTTCGCCCATCAAGTCCAACATGTCTCGTCGAAACCTGTTCTCGGCTGTCATGATTGGGTACATGGTGAACAATGTGTTGCCCCGAGTGGGAGAGGTGATGAGGCCGTACGTCATAGGGCGTTTGGAGAACATTTCAAAGAGTTCTGCATTTGGGTCCGTTGTCGTGGAACGGATCCTGGACTTCATCACCTTCTATTTCCTTGTTGTCCTCGTGATGGTCATCTATCCCGGCGTGCTTGATCCTTTCATCAATT
>CAYNRS010000325.1:0-3505 GCA_964399565.1 uncultured Ignavibacteriaceae bacterium | reverse complement strand
CAAACGTGATGTCAAAGGTAGGAAAACGAAACTTGAAATGCAGGAGGAAATTGATTCCGGATGAAGCTTAGAACAGATTGGCCACAGCGACCGTCAACAACCAATCAGAAGGAGACGCAAAACGGCGCGTGACATCCAACCTCAGCAACCCAAAGATTCTGCTGATTCCCATGCCGGCCTCTGCATACCATCCCTTCGTCTGGTTGAGTGCTGTTTTGAGGGAAGACTGCTTCAACCAGGAACGCGCGATCGTCCCGTGCACAATCAGCTCAATTCCGTTTTTGTACAAGAATGGAAGATCCATGAACAAGAAGGGTGTGCTGCGAAAGTTGTGTTCTGCTGAAAACAGAACGAAGCTGTCCCCGGTAAACTCCCTCAATCCGGATCCTCGAAGAACTCCGAACGGCGCGTACTCCAGAAGACGAGAATCAAGCACAAAGAGGCGGTGTATTGGAAGTAAACCGCGAGATGTGCCGGCAGTGAGCTTCAGCTGCACAGAGGGTGGAAACAACACCCGCGAAAGGAACGTCGTGAATCGATATTCGAACCGCACAAGAAATCGAGTAAAATCAAAGTCGCTTGTGAAGGCGGTTGGAGAGTGTTCAATCTCAAGTTCGAAAAAGTTTCTCGATATGATGTTTAAAGGGATGGGCTCTTCCCCGTAACGCGCCTTCAAGGAAACACTCCGCAACAATCCTTCCTGAATGGCCGGGTTGCTGCGATAAGAATCTTTTCTGTAGAAAAAGCTGTAGTTCGTCGTCTGAGACGCTGTGCTGTGATGTTCTTCCTGGAACGAAAGCCGCGTGTTGAGGAGCCGCAAGGGCTTTATCGTCCCAAATACTCTCCACCCTCGGGCATAGTAATAATCACGGTAGTCCGCTTTTGACAGGAGTGTTGAGAACACAATGGAAAGGTCCGAATGAAAGCCTTCGTCCGGGAAATGCTCGCAACCTTTGAAAAACTCGATGCCTGTGCTGAACGATCTCGCTGAATCAAGAAACCATTCTATTCCCGCTGCCCACTTCGCTTTCTTGTCGGAGAAGCCGTACCCGAGGGATGCAAATGTGCGCAACGATGTCGTAGTGCTGTCAAAGTCAATATTGCCGCCCAGAAAAAGTCCTTCGACCCTGTTGAAGCGAAGGCTTGCGTATTTTAGTGTCGATGTTGCTTCGCCGACCATCGCAAGGGGCCCCGTCGGCTGAAACTGCTTCTGGAATGTCTGGGTGCTGTCCAGCTTCTGGTAGGCCACTTCTTCTTTCTTTGTGAGAGGAAGGACTTCATGATCGTTCCAAAACGTCGAATCAAATGTTGACGCTTGAATGCTCTGGGTCCGTCTGGGCTTTTTGAAAATACTGTCCGGTAGCTCGAGGTTTATCTGATAATGATAGATCGATGATAGCGCTTCGATCCCAATTCGAGGAAACGAGACTCCTGTGACCCCTATTTCGAGAGATCCTACAAGCCGGATATCCACGGGCATCCAAAAGCGATCTTCGTAGAGCGAGAAATGCTGGCTGTAGCGGAGTTGAAAATCGGTGACAAACGGCATAATAAATGCCTCATTCGGACTCACGTCGACTCCGGCAAGGACAAACCGGTCGTCCACGACATCAAGAGCCCCGCGAAACAAGGGAATGAAGCGGCTTGTCGGGTTGAGTTGAATGGTAAACACCTTGGTGCCGTTGACCTCCCGCGTCTTCTCCAGCTTGAAATCATAATAATCGAATGCGTCGGGAGACGTGGGACCGACAAAACTAAATCCTGCAAAACGAATCTCATCAAGATAAAAATTCACGATATTGCCGACACTTGCAACATTTGACGCCGCGGGAATATTTGCCGTTTGTCTTTTCTGCTTTATAACCTCCCTCAACGTATCACCATGCTGCCAGTAGCCGGTTGAATACGTTTCGGCAATACTTGCGATGGACGTGTCTCTGTAGATAAGCTGTCGCGTAAAAGCTTCGAACTGGTATGTCTTCAGAGATTTCATCCATCGGCTCTTATTCTCGATAACCTGCCTCATAATTCGGATGGCAGGATCTTCGCCGGAGATAATAACCTCAGCCATTTGTATCGGCGTCGGCTGGAGATCAACATTGTGCTCAATGTTTGCCACGAGATCGATTTCTGCAGAATCAGGACGATATCCGACATAGCTATAGATAACAAGACATCGTTGCGATTCAAGAGAAATGCGGTATCCGCCTTGCGCGTTTGAAACCGTTCCTTTGGAAGTACCCGCAATCCTGATTGCTGTCGCTATTAAAGGTTGTTTAGTTTCTGCGTCTCGTATGACGCCAGAGAGGGTGAAAATCTGAGTGTAAGCTGTGGACAGGGGAGATAGAAGAAATGAAACTGCAATGAAGAGTCTCATTCGGCAAGACCACCGCTATTCAACCACAGAATCTCGAATTGGCATCAAAAACAATTTCCGCCATTTGATACGACTTTAAGTCCTGATATGCACTATGAGGAGGTATAATTCTTGTTCCCCCGCTCATACCGAAATCCTCTACCCTGCTTTCCTCACTTTTTCGAAAGTATGTATAACCTTTTGATTACCTGCAAGGAGCTTGGCAACGATGGCGACGTCGCCATCAAGCTTCACAAGCCTTTCTTTTGCCTCTTTGATTGCTTCCTGTTCCGAATTATAGACATCCGTAAACAGGTTCTTAGGCACGTCAAGCGTCTTTGTAACGAGAATACGGTATTTCATGTTGATCCTTTTCGCGTGGTCTTACTTTTTAAACATGATTTGTCCGCCCACAATCGTGTATACGACGTTTGCGGTTGGAATTTCATCGTTATCGATGGTTATGATATCTTTTGATAACACCACCAGGTCGGCAAGTTTGCCCGGACTGATTGATCCTTTTATGTTCTCTTCGAAGGCACCGTAAGCCGCGTTCAGAGTGTACGATTGAAGAGCTTGCTCACGCGTCATTTTCTGGTCATTGAAAAATACCGAGCCGTCTTTGAGCTTCCGTGAAACTGAAGCATAAAAGCTGGCGATGGGGTTCACGTCCTCAACCGGCGCATCTGTGCCGTTAAGAATCATAGCGCCCGAGTTCATTAACTTTTGCCAAACATAGGCTCCTTCCCCTGCCCTCTTGACTCCAAGCCGGGCGATGACATAGGGAGCGTCCGAGGTGCAATGAATTCCTTGCATTGAAGCGATAACACCGAGTTTGCCGAATCTTGGGATGTCAGTCGAACTGAGATGTTGAGCATGTTCAACTCTCCAGCGAAGGGCTGTTTTGTTCGGATTTTCTTGGAACGCTCTCTCGAATAAGTTAAGTGTCTCTCTGTTGGCACGATCACCGATAGCATGAACGCAAAACTGGTAGCCATTGTCCATGGCGAGCCTCGCCGTTTCCGTCATCTCGGAGATGGGAATGGTGTTTAACCCTGTGCTTGCAGGAAGGTCCGAATAAGACTCAAGCAGCCATGCGCCGCGCGGACCCAGCGCAACGCCTCCAGCCGTCCCTCCGGCGACTCCTCC
>CAYNRS010000324.1:0-3510 GCA_964399565.1 uncultured Ignavibacteriaceae bacterium | reverse complement strand
CGAGGTGATGAATAGTGTCCTGGACTTCATCCAGAAGGACCTCGAGAAGAACAATGTCGAGCTCATCCGAAACGCCAACTTTAGCGGTAAAATAAAAATGGACCAGGACAAAATGGTCCGCGTTTTCTACAACATTGCCAGCAACGCCCGCGACGCCATGCCTCAGGGGGGATCGTTAACTGTAACAACAGAACGAGTAAATGGTTTTGTCAAAATCGACTTCAAGGACAGCGGGACAGGAATGCCGGAAGAAGTGAAACGCAGAATCTTCGAGCCTTTTATGACCTATGGGAAGAAACACGGGACGGGGCTCGGCATGTCTATCGTTAAGAAAGTCATTGACGACCATAAGGGCAGGATAGAAATCGAGAGTGAAGTGGGTAAGGGAACCATTATCCGAATTCACCTTCCTGTAGAATAAGAATCTCTTCATTACACCGCAGTTCTGTTAGGATCGCGGCCCACCTGCAGTACATGACAAGCCATTTGAGGCAAAATCTCCCAGGAAAGGAGCACACACATGGATCAATCAGTACGACAAAAGCTCGCCCGTTGGAGGGAGTTCTTCTTCGCACAGAAATATCGGTTCGATCTCGGCCAGTCCTTCCTCGTCGTCGTGAATCTCACCCTTCTCATCATCGCTGCAAGCGATAAGCTGCAAATCATCCTGGGTATTGCCAGGCTTCGTTCGCTCATTATTCTGATCGTGCCGATCGGTTTTTTTGTTGTCTGGTGCTTTGGATACTTCATGGACAAGGTCGTTCGAGCCGCACAGATGGCTGAACGACAGGCCATCAGGCGCAGTGAGGTGTGGGTTCAGCACAATGCACAAATGGACAGGCTCGAACGTCAGATAAATGAATTGAAAGAGCTTCTGACGAAGCGGTGAAAGTATGGCGGACCCGTTACTGAACTGGCGCAAGGAATTCCCCATTCTGCGGAAGAAGACTTATCTCATTTCAAATTCGCTCGGTGCGATGCCTCGGGGAGTTTTTGACCGACTCAGCGAATACGCTGAAGTTTGGTCTTCTAAGGGTGTCAAGGCTTGGGCCGATGAATGGTGGGACATGCCGGTCAGGGTCGGCGACATTATCGCCCCGCTGATTGGCGCGCGAAAGGGTGAAGTCTCCATGCATCCGAACGTCACGATCATGCAGGCGATTATCCTTTCCTGTTTCAAACCAAGTGGGAAGAGAAACAAAATTGTGTGTGAAGAGTTGAACTTCCCGTCAGTTCTCTATCTTTACAGGAAATGGGCCGGACAACATCACTGCAAACTCCATCTCGTCAAATCGGACGACGGAATCAGGGTGAGCCTCGATAAGCTCCTTGATGCAATCGACGAGAGCACTCTCCTTGTGCCGATATCCCACGTTCTGTTTAAGAGCGCCTACATGCAGGATGCGAAGGCGATAATTCGAAAGGCACACAACGTAGGTGCAAGGGTCGTTCTCGACGCGTATCAGTCAGTGGGAATTATCCCGGTGAATGTCATGGAGCTCGAAGTTGATTTTCTTGTCGGTGGCGTGATCAAGTGGTTATGCGGCGGACCTGGAGGAGGTTTCTTGTACGTCAGGAATGATCTCGTCAGGAAACTGTCGCCGCAGATCACAGGATGGTTTGCCCATCAGCATCCTTTCGATTTTGACCCCGGCGAAATAGTTTATCGCCAGGACGCATTCCGGTTTCTGAATGGAACACCCTCAATTCCTGCACTCTACGCGGCAATGGAAGGCCCAAAGATTATCGCCAAGATCGGAGTGGGACAGATTCGTAAGAAATCCCTTCGTCAAGGTGCATCACTTATGAAGCTCGCAGACGAAGCCGGATACACCGTAATGTCACCTCGAGAGCCTGAACGTCGCGGTGGGACGGTTACCATCGCGGTTCCTCATGGCTATGAAGTAAGTCAAGAGTTGATTGCGAGAGACATCCTCGTTGATTTCAGGAAAGGGGCGGGTATCCGGATCGCACCGCATTTCTACAACTCTGACGACGAAATCCGTCACGCGGTTGGACAAATAAGGGAAATCCTCGAAACGCGATCGCACCTAAAGAGAAAGAAAGCAAGGCGGTTCGTTACGTAAAAACAAAAACCCCCGCGGGAGCGGGGTTTTTCCATGTGAAGCCTTATTTATTAGCGCGCAATTCCCACAAGCACAGAGAGAATCACCCAGACCACCCACAGGCCGAATGATACTCCCATAGACATTCCTATGGACTTTCCGGTGAGCTTGCTCAGGCCGATTCCGACCACCGAAGCCTGCCAGACAGAGAAAATATTCAACGCGCTCAAATACTTGTGAGTATCGTTCGTCGCGTCATACTCTGAGAGAATTGCCAGCGCCGCACTTGGAGAGGCAAAAAGTGAACTCAAACCCACCATGAGCAGTACCGTAATGATGGCTCCCAGTACCCCCACCCAGGCAGACATTCCATAAAGCTCAAGGTACTTTCCATATCCTGCGGTTGATTTAAGGGCTATTTTTCCCGTGAGCCACAGAAACAAACTCCCGCCAAAATAGTACGCGCACAGGAATACAAGGGATACGAGGGTTCCGAAAACCAAAAACATGCCGCCACCCATGCTTTCCATGCGAGAAATTGACGCATCCGCTTGTTCTTGCGTCATCCTTCCCGAGTCAACCATTTTCTGCATCGCTTTTGCCTGTTGGTCCACAACCTGAGCTCTCAACGCCTCGTTGGAAACAAGCAAGTAGGCGATGAGCACAGAGATAACAAACGCTGCAAGAAACGGAAACAGCCAGGAACTTGTCTTTGAAGGCAATGAGCCAATACCTTCGAAGGCTTCGGCAGGAGATGTGAAGACGTTCACAATCTTACTCATCGGAGAATCGGAGCCGGTGGGTTGTTGATCTTGCATAGAGCCTCCTTTCATCTTGACATGAAGAAGAGCGAATTGGTTGAAGAACGCGAAAAAGGTACACAATAGTTGAAAAAGAAAGAAGCATTTTTTTGTCCGTTGACATTCGGAGTATTAATGGATATATTCGAAAGGTTTAGGGGAGTCTGCAAAAACTCCACGCTTGAAAACCGTCCATTCACAATTGCTACGACTCGAATACTTACGGCACTGTGAGCCAAGTAGTGTGTTTGTAGTAGTCGTATTTCCTTGAGAACAAATGGTTTATGGCAGAGATCGACGAACAGAGAAGAAAAGTTGAAGAGCTCAAGAAGAAAATCCTTGAACAAAAGCGCACGGGTGGAGGTGCTTCGGAAGTAGCCGAGAAGAAGAAAGAGGAGGAAGAGCGCTGGAAAGCGGATGAGGACCGCAAGAAGGCCGCGGAGGAAGCTCGGAGGGAAGCTGAAGAAGTAGCGCGTCGAAAAGCTGAAGAAGAGGCGATTCGGAAGGCTGAAGAGGAAGCCCGTAAAAAAGGCGAAGAAGCGGCAAGGATGAAGCAGGAGGAAGAACGGAAAAAAGCACTCGAAGAGGCAGAGCGACTGGTCAAAGAAGTCCAGAAAATCGGTCAGGCCCGTCACTTTGGTCAC
>CAYNRS010000323.1:0-3517 GCA_964399565.1 uncultured Ignavibacteriaceae bacterium | reverse complement strand
CCGACATTTCCCCCTTTGCGTTTTGTGCATCCCGCCGTTGTTTGGCGGGACGGAAATGGGAAAAGGGGGTCGGCTTATCTCTCGTTGGACGAGACAAACTCCAGATTTAAAACACAATTGAACAGCGTGAAACGATCCTAAGAGTGTCGATGAGAAAACATTATCTTTTGTTCGCAGCCCTTCTTTCATCCCAGGCATTTGCGCAGAAACTTTCTGAGGATGAAAAAAGCATTCTGGTTCTGCAAGATCAACGATCGCTGGGAAATGGAAAGCTTGTGGCTTTTCTCGGCCATTCGAACCCGAAACTACGTTATAGGGCTGTACTGGCTTGTGCGAATATCCAGGATTCAACAACTTTAGAGCCACTGATTCCATTGTTAAAAGATCAGGAGAAGAATGTTCGCGCAGCCGCTGCTTTTGCGTTGGGACAAATCGGATTGGCGAAGGCACAGGCGCCTCTTCAGGAGATGCTCACGGGAGAAAAGGATAACATCGTCCTTTCCCGGACTTTGGAGGCCCTGGGTCGGGTTGGGGACCGATCGTCTCTTGATGTGGTAACAGGGCTTGTTCCCAAAGAAGACGGTTCAAGAGCCGATCAGGCAATGGCCGTGGCTCGATTCGCACTCAGGAATATCAAGTCGGAATCGTCGGCTTGGCTGTGTTTTGATTTGCTTCAGCAGAAAAACCAGGAGGTGCATTGGAAGGCATTGTATGCTCTTTGGCGTGCATCTCCAAGCGGGCTCATCGATGTCGAACTTTCGAAACGACGTGATCAACTGGCGCTTTTGGCCGGTTCGACCAATTCATATGTCAGAGCCCATTTGGCGACATTGCTTGGGAGGTCGAAATCGAACGACGCAATAGACCTGTTGAAGGCCATCGAAAAAGCCGAACAAAAAAAGAACGATTGGAAGGTTCAGGTCCAACTTGCGCGCGCTTTTGCCGCATTTGTTCCGAAGGATTCTGAGCTTCTCGGCCGGCTTGTTCGCATTTTGGATTCTCCAAATCCTCACGTGAGGATTGCAGCTCTGCAGGCACTTACTTCACTGACCAACGAATCAGTTCAGGGAGCGCGGGAGGAGAAGAGATTGGGGCAGAGGCTGACCGATATCTCACGGTCGGCATTCGGAGAAAATCGGAGCGTTCAGGGCGAGGCTCTTGTAGCGTTGGGAAAACATTTTCCCGAAGCCTTAACAAACCTGTCAACTCTGCTTGTTGACAAAGACACTCCACCGTTGGTGAAGTCCAAGTTTCTTGAAGGGCTTTCGTTCAATCCTTCTTCAAAGAATTTGGATATTTTCCTCGAAAGGCTTATCGATGAATCACCTCGTGTTAGCATGGCGGCGTGGGATTTTGTGAAAAGACTGTTTTCTCCGAGCTCAAGCAAAGTCCTTCAATCGCAATACGCCGGTTGGACAGAAGTTGAAGGCACTTTGCACAAAAGGGTTAACACATCTTTGTCGCGACGTGACATGGGCATTAGCACTCTGGTGGCGAATGCGTTGTCAGACTCTTCCTTTCGCTCGTTATTCAAGAATGGTGACCTTCGAACAGATATCGTCCGGAGTCTAATGAGAGCGTATGAAGAATTCTCCTCTCCGAATGATGTCGAAGCTCAGCAAGCCATTCTCGCATCGTTTGGCAGCATGAAGGACACGGCGACGATACAGATATTGGAAAAAGCTCTGAAGGATCGCGATAAGACTGTCGCTCTTGAAGCGGCGAAGGCGTTGGAAAAAATTACTGGGCGTGGGTATTCAAGTCGAATTCCCCCGTCAACAGTACCCGACCACGTGGATTATGATTGGCAGTTGTTTGAATCGATACCAAACAATCAGAAGGTGCTGTTGAACACTTCAAGGGGAGAAGTAATGCTTGAACTGAGGAAGGAACACGCACCCTTCACGGTGTTGAGTTTTAGCAGATTGATCAAAAAGGGTTTTTTTGATGGATTGAATTTTCACAGAGTTGTGCCCAATTTTGTGGTTCAAGGCGGAGACCCGCGCGGGGACGGCTGGGGAGGGCCAGGATATTCAATCCGATCCGAATTTTCTCTCATAGGTTATGAGCGTGGGACTGTTGGAGTCGCGAGCGCAGGAAAGGATACGGAAGGGTGTCAGTTCTTTGTTACCCATTCGCCTCAACCACATTTGGACGGAAGGTACACTGTTTTTGCCCTTGTGGTTCAGGGGATGGAAGTCATCGACAAGATCCAGGTTGGCGATAAAATCTTGGCTGTAAGATTTGTCGATTAATGTTCACTGATTTCGGAACCGATTTTCGTCGTATGTACTTCTGTGTTCAGGGTCTGCGGCAATTAATCTGTCGTACACAGCACGATCCGGATATTTCAAGAATGTTGCGGCGATCTCCATATACTTCGCGTCAAAAAAGTGCCTCACGAGGACGCTGGGCTGGTTCTGCTGTTGCCGCACTCTGCTCATCGTCTCGATTGCGTTGAGCATGTTGTTCAAGGCCTTCGTTGGGTCGGTGGCCAACAAGTCAATTCCGTCGAAATGGTACGTATGAAACGCCACGACCATCGGCTGAAACTTTGTGTTGTTGATTTCGTCGATGATGCCGAAACGACTGTATCCGGCTGAAGATTGAGGCCAGTCTTTCGCATTTGACCCGTTTGCTTGAGACCATATCTGGAGGGCCTTCTGAAAATATCGTGAACCAGAATTCTCCACGTACGTCTCCAGGTCAAAACCGATGATCACGTATGCGTAGAAATCCAGGAAATCTGTAAGAGGATCAAAGCTGAAGTCATCCTGGATCATTCTCTGATTGGGAACGTACGTGAACTCCCATCGGTCATCGATGAGACGTAAGATGGGCGTGACCTTCTCAGATGGGTCATTGCCTACATAGATGGGCCGCTGGCTGCCGATAAAGACCTGGGCCTGATAGCGATTGTCGCCAACCACCGTTTTGAAAAAGATATCCATGCTGCACAGTATCTTCTCGCCGTCAAGATCCTCATTGGAAAACCTTGTGTTGTTTAAATACCTTTCGAGGTCTGATTCAAAATTTCTCAGGAAATCGCGTTGAGCCGAGGGAATGTTTTCCGCGTTGACCTTCACGTCGCATTGAAGCTCTTGACCAATGCCAACAGAGGTTACTAAAAAGGCCGAAAGCAGGATGGAAGGCAATAATTTCATGTCGAGCACCTTTTGAAGAATATAGCAACTTTCTGATGCTGCTTCAATTGCAAAGAGACTGTGTTCTTCTTATAGCCATACTCCAGTTTTGTGTTTGTGAAAGCGTCTTTTCCTCCGGTGATCATAACGGAAGAGGAGCGAAAGCTGTTGGTCTGGCAAACGGTTTTGTCGCTGTTGCTGATAATCCATGGACGATTGCGTATAACCCGGCCGGGTTGATGCAGCTGAAGTCGGCAGAAATCGCGACGTTTTTTATCCCGCAGCAATTTGGGCTACGAGAACTGGCTACAATATCCGGAGCCGCAGCGTTTCGCATAGGCCCAATTCCTGCGGGCATTGAAATAGATCAATTC
>CAYNRS010000322.1:0-3526 GCA_964399565.1 uncultured Ignavibacteriaceae bacterium | reverse complement strand
CAATGGCGCTGAGAATGATGGATTCGATCGTGCAGGAAGCGAAGAATCGTTGGGACGTCAAAAGAATTTCTCTGGTTCACCGGATAGGCAAAGTCGACGTTGGCGAAGCGTCCGTCGTGATTGCGGTTTCATCGCCGCATCGGGATGAGTCGTTTCACGCCTCGAGATTTCTCATCGACCGCCTCAAGGAAGTCGTGCCTATTTGGAAGCGCGAGGTTTTTGAAGATGGCTCGGTTGAGTGGTCTCTCCAGTCACACGAACAGGAAGCAGAAGCAAGATAAACGCAAATGAACGAAAGTTCGCAAACACAGATTCTCAAGGATTCGTTTGGCCGCGTGGTCGACAACCTGCGAATTTCCGTGACAGACCGCTGTAATTTCCGTTGTCGGTATTGCATGCCGGAAGAAGGAATGACCTGGCTCGACAGATCGGAGTTGTTGAGCTACGAGGAAATCACGAGACTTGTGCACATCTTTGCTGGCCTGGGCGTCAGCAAGATTCGCCTTACCGGCGGTGAGCCGCTCATGAGGAAGGACCTCCATTTGCTCGTCGAAAAAATCGCCCGCATAAGAGAAATAAAAGACCTGGCAATGACGACGAATGGGTTCTTTCTCGCTGAGCAGGCAATGAATCTCTACAAAGCCGGGCTCCGGCGCATCAATATCAGCCTGGATTCCCTCGACGCCGAAAAATTCAGGCTCATGACGCGACGGGATCACTACAACAAAGTCTGGGAAGGAATTAAGGCGGTCGAATCCTTGGGTATACGACCTATTAAACTCAACGTTGTCCTCATCCGGGGAATCAATGATGATGAAGTCCCGAAGTTTGCCGAGCTTGCGCGCAGTAAATCCTACATCGTGAGGTTCATCGAGTTTATGCCTATTGGGTCGGATGACGACTGGTCCATGGAAAAAGTCGTGCCTAGCGATGAAGTCGTGACGGTCATGGAACGTCATATCGGCAGGAAACTGATGCCCGTAGAATATCACGGTTCTCAGCCTGCAGACCGCTACCGATTCGAGGACGGGCAGGGAGAAGTCGGGTTCATTAGCTCCGTGAGCGAGCCTTTTTGTGATCATTGCAACCGTGTGCGTATTACTTCGGACGGAAAACTGCGGACATGTCTGTTCTCTCTGGCTGAAACCGACCTGAAGTTTCTGTTACGTCGTGGAGCGTCCGATGAGGACGTCGCAACCAGTATTGTTAGTGCCGTGTGGGGGAAAGAGGAGGGGCATCTTATCAACAGGCCGGGTTTTGTCCGTCCGTCTCGAACCATGTCACAAATCGGGGGCTAATGTGAAAAACCTCTTCCTTGTTCTCTCCGTCGTTCTTCTGGGATGCGAATCCAAGCCGCAAACAGACTTCGCACAGGACGAAGACTATATCAAGAATCAAATTATTGAATTTCATCTTGTGCTCAAGAAAGCGTACAACGGAGCGAGCGTAGATACCGACAGCCTCTATGATGCCCTTTTTGAAAAGGACAGCTACTATGTCGCCCCTTGGGGGACGTCCGAGCCGATTGATTCAACGAAAAGCCGATTGAGAAATGCAGTTGCTCGAGTTAAGAATTACGCCAACCGGTTGGAAATCATGTCGACCAGAGTTTTCGGCGACGGTGGGTATATTTTCTTCGTGTTGCGGCAAGAGTATCAGATTGACGGCAAGCCGCGTGAAGAATACCTTCCCACAACTTTTGTCATGGAGCGAAAAGACGGAAATTGGTTTGTGGCCCATGCACAGCGATCCGCCGACGCCGAAACCATGATGCAGTGGTTCCCTCCCCAGGCAGCTAAATAATTCGGCTGTAGGGACGTTCAATTGAACGTCCCTACAGAAATGATCCACAGTTCGATAAACATGCCACTTTTAGAAAAAAAGATTCCAGTTGAAGGCGTCAATTACTTCGGTAAGCCCAATCTCCCGCCAGGACAATACAAGACGCAGAAATTTCCGGTTCTGACGTACGGAGAAGTCCCCCGTGTGTCAACGAAGGACTGGAAGTTTGAAGTGTGGGGGCTTGTGGAACCAAAAATATGGACATGGGACGAGTTCATGAATCTTCCCCAATCGAAGCTCACGGCGGATTTTCACTGCGTCACTCACTGGAGTCGCTTTGGAGATACATGGGAGGGAGTGATGTTCAAGAATCTTCTCGAGGTGTTGTCGCTGAAACAAAGCGCAAAATTCGTCCTGCAGCATGCGTACGGCGGGTATACGACAAACCTTCCTTTGCAATGGATGATTGAAGAAGATGTCATGTTTGTCCACACTGTGAACGGACACCCGTTGGAACTCGAACACGGGGGTCCCATGCGTGTCTTCACGCCGCGCCGTTACGCCTGGAAGGGAGCGAAATGGGTCCGAGGGCTCGAGTTCCTCGCGAAGGACAAGCCGGGATTCTGGGAAGTCAATGGTTACAGTAACAGCGCAGACCCCTGGAAAGAAGAGCGGTTCTGGTGAGTTTCGTGTGAGGTTGAACAACACGCTCTGTTAAGAGAAATCACTATCTTTCCTGTAGCCGTCAAAAATGATCACACCATGATAAGAAAAGCCGGATCTTTACGAACAAGTAATTGCTTTGATAAAATGATCTCAGTAAAAGTGTTTCTCAGCTGCGTTTTCTTCGTCCTGATCCTCTCATCCTGCGCGCAAACGGAAAAATCAACAAAGAAAGAGGAAAGCCAATCGTCCGGTGGAAGGCTGAGGCAAGTCCCTCTTGAGGCGCTCGACCCCGAAAAAATGGTTCCTGCTGGCAGCTGTCGCGTTGTTGTGACGGTCATTGCAGTTGATCCGGTCGCTTCGCAAGAACAGGATGATCCGTGTTCGAAGGCGCCTTGTATGGCAAGTGTGCGTGTCGACAGTATTTTGGGTTGCGGCTCCGGCTTTCATGGTACTCTCTCTTCCGGTTCAACCATACGTGCACGATTCGCTACCACGCTGTCTCCGACAAAGGAATTGTTTCCGAAACTTGAGCCATCACTGCCAGGATTGACTCGAGGCTCACAGTTTAAAGCTCTGATTCGCGCGTCAACTGCCGCTGAATATGCTATTGAAACCTATGAAGCTCACTAGTTCATCAGAAAAAAATCAATGACGGGAGTTGGTCTATGATGTTTCGACGTTTTTTGTTGTTTGCGTGTGTGTTGCTCGGCGCCAGCCTGGGCTTTTTTAATGTCCGTTTTGCACGCATCGAAAATATCGATGGGAATTCTCGCCGCTTTCGGCCGGTTCTGGAAAGGGAAGCATCAATTCCGTCCGCCATCTCCATTGGAGAAGATCTTGACGCAAGAGCGAGATACGATTGGATGCGTCTCCACGACCCGGCCACAGGAAGAATCCCTCGCAACATCCGGGAGGAGGAACTCAAGTTCGCACAAACGCTGCCGACAAAGGAACGCGCCCTTCTCGCGAAGGGAACGGCCACACAGGTATTCACGTGGACGCCCCGAGGGCCATTCAATATTGGCGGGAGGACAAGAGCTCTCGCTTTGGATGTGACTGATGCAAACAGAATTCTTGC
>CAYNRS010000321.1:0-3541 GCA_964399565.1 uncultured Ignavibacteriaceae bacterium | reverse complement strand
GAAAACGGTCTTTGTACGCCTCGAGCTGCTTGCCAAGCTTGCTCGTCGGAAGCTTGTCTGCCTTCGTCAGGACAAGAAGGTAGGGTACCTCGTAATACTCGAGCCAGTCCATCATCATCAAATCAAGCGGCGTCGGTTCCTGGCGGGAATCGATGAGCTGCATCGCCAGGCTTATCGGGGAGCCTCTCTTCAGGAAATCTTCGATCAGCTTCTTCCAGCCGGCACGCATTTGTTCCGGAACCTTCGCGTATCCGTAACCGGGAAGGTCCACAAAGTAGAATTGGTTGTTGATGATGTAGTAGTTGATTTCCCGCGTCTTGCCAGGAGTTGAGCTGGACCGCGCAAGGTTCTTGCGGCCGCAAATCTTGTTAAGCAAGGATGACTTGCCGACATTCGACCTGCCGATGAACAGAACTTCCTTGAGTTCATTCTTTGGCAGCTGCCGAAGGTCTGCAACTCCTTGAAGGAATTCCGCCGATGTTATCTTGAGCATAGCTGGTACCTTTGGTTAGTTGAACACAGGAAACTCACTAACTTTTCTTCTCCGACTGGGCAGCAGCTTTTGCCTTCTTCTCTTGTTGCGCGCCTTTTTCCGCTTTTGGCGGCTTCGCTGACTTCTCCGCACCTTTTGCTGCTTTGGCCGCGGGTTTCGCGGCGGCTTTCTCCTGGCCCGTGTTGTAGTCGACAAGCTCAATGACCGCGAGCTCAGCGCCATCGCCGTAGCGCCTGCCGAGCTTAACGACACGAGTGTAGCCTCCCTGTCTGTTTGCAACTTTTTGCGCAATATCATTGAACAACGTCGATACGGCATCCCTGTCCCGGAGAAACGCAAAGACCTGTCTCCTCGCATGGACGTTCTTCATTTTTCCGTCGCCTTCCTGGGCGACCGCATTTTTCGCTCGCGTAATAAGCTTTTCAACGAACATCCGCGTTTCTTTCGCTTTTGCAGCCGTCGTCCAGATCTTCTTGTGCTGGATGAGCGATGCACTCAGCGCCGCCAGCGTGGCCTTGCGGTGACTGTATGTTCGTTTGAGTTTTCGTCCTGACTTGAGATGTCGCATCGGCTTTACTCGCTTCCGTCTTTCAGATACTTGTCCACGTCCATCCCGAAGTTCAAGCCATACTCGTCAACAATCGCCGCAAGTTCTGCGAGCGATTTCCGTCCAAAGTTGCGGAATTTGAGCAGCTCGGACTCATTGCGCCGTACAAGGTCGGCCATTGTTTTAATGTTCGCTGAACGGAGGCAATTATGCGACCGAACCGAGAGCTCGAGCTCGTCGACAGACATTTTGAGAATTTTTCGGATGCGACTGACTTCCCCTTCTTGATGACTCTCTACTTTTTCGGTCTCCGGCTCGGTGCCAAAATTAATAAAGAGCTGCACATGGTCGCGCAGAATCTTTCCGGCGTGTGTTAATGCATCCTGCGGAGAGATGGAACCGTCGGTCTCGATCTCGATAACGAGTTTTTCAAAGTCTGTCTGTCCGCCCACTCGTGTTGGCTCCACCAGGTACCGGACATTCATGATCGGCGTATAGATGGAGTCGACAGCGATCATTCCCAAAGGCTGGTCGGGGGACTTGTTGTCCTCCGCCGCCACATAGCCCTTCCCACGACCCAACCGGAGTTCGATTTCGAAATTAGCATCTTTGTTCAGCCTCGCAAGGTGGCAATCCGGGTTCAGGACCTCGATTTCACTCGTCGCCTTCTGAAGGTCGGCCGCAAGGAACTCTCCGGGACCTTTCACGGGTACGGTGATTTTTGTGGCTTTTTTGTTGACGGCCTTGATCCGAACCTGTTTCAGGTTCAGGATGAAGTCCGCAACATCCTCAACCATTCCCTTAATCGTCGAGAATTCGTGCTGAATTCCATCGACGCGGATGGCCGTAATAGCCGTTCCGGGAAGCGAAGACAGGAGGACTCGTCGGAAGGAGTTTCCGAGAGTGACGCCGAAGCCTTTTTCCAACGGCTGGACGGTAAACCGGCCGAATGTTGCAGTCGCGGATGACTCTTCGAGTTCAATTCTTTCAGGCATTTGGACGAACGTGCTCATAATGTTCTTTCCCTCGCCTCTCGCGAGGATGTTAAAAGTTCAAAAAACTTGAATAAATGCGATTCACTATTTTGAGTACAACTCCACGATGAGTTGTTCATTCGCATTGAGCGGTATATCGGGCCGCTCAGGAATATTTAAGAACGTCCCTGACATCGTGGCTTTATCCAGGCTGAGCCACGGCAGCATCGCCGTGTCCTTCATTCTCTTCATGGATGCATGGATGATTTCGAGTTTCTTGCTCTTGTCCTGGACATGGATGACATCGCCAGGGTTCAGCAAATACGACGGGACATCGACGATCCGGCTGTTGACGGTAAAATGCCGGTGGAGAATGAGCTGTCGCGCTGATTTCCGCGAAGGCGCAAGCCCAAGGCGATACACGACATTATCAAGCCTGCGTTCAAGCGTTTTTACCAGCGTGTCACCCGTGCGACCGGTGTGTTTCAGCGCCCGCTCAAAGTAGTTCCGGAACTGAGCCTCGAGCAAACCGTATGCACGGCGGACTTTCTGCTTTTCACGAAGTTGCAAGCCGTATTCCGAAATTCTTGAGCGGCGCGATTGCCCGTGTTGGCCGGGCGGATACCCGCGGCGTTCCACGGGACATTTGTCCGTGTAGCACTTCGTGCCCTTCAAAAAGAGCTTCTGCCGCTCTCTCCTGCACAGTTTACAACTTGCGTCTAAATATCTTGCCATAGATCTCCTAAAAAATGAGAGAATCAATGTCCATCATGAACCAGGACATTGAACATCCACTCTTGCTGCTACACTCTGCGTCGTTTTGGCGGCCGGCATCCGTTGTGCGGAATCGGCGTAATGTCACGGATCATGGTGACTTCCAAACCGGCGGTCTGAAGAGAACGAACAGCAGCTTCGCGACCTCCTCCCGGTCCTTTGATGAATACTTCGACCCGTTTCAGCCCGAGGTCAACGGCCTCCTTCGCAGCTGCTTCTGCCGCAACCTGAGCGGCAAACGGAGTGCTCTTCCGCGAACCTTTAAACCCGTTTTTACCCGCAGACGACCATGCAATAACGTTCCCGTAGGTGTCCGTCAGCGTCACGATCGTGTTGTTGAACGTGGCTTTCACAAACGCCTTTCCGTTCGTGTCAACATGAACTTTCTTTTTCTTTTTTGTAACCGGAGCCGCTGCCTGTTTAGCCAAAAAACTTCTCCTTGGATTAGGCTTTATGGATTATTGTGTTGATGGAGAATTGGATTGTTGGAGGAGGAACCAAAAGTTTCTGGTGCCTAGAGAATCATGAATCCATTCGTCCAATAATCCATTACTCCTGTATGCACATTCCTTGTACTATTTCTTCTCGATCGCTTTCTTCTTTCCGGCGACGGTCTTTCTCTTTCCCTTGCGCGTGCGTGCATTCGTCCGGGTTCTTTGACCGCGAACGGGCAATCCCTTGCGATGACGCAAGCCGCGGTACGACCCGATGTCCATCAGACGCTTCGTATTCAGCTGAACCTCGCTCCTCATC
>CAYNRS010000320.1:0-3550 GCA_964399565.1 uncultured Ignavibacteriaceae bacterium | reverse complement strand
AGTGTCGAGAACATGCGTAGTTATGAGACTTTTCATAGGGTTTTCCTCGATCTGGACTTTTTCATTCAATCTTCCTTCTTCCTTTTAGAATCTTCACAAACGAGCGACTCCTGATTTCGGGAATCGAAAGCCCCGTCGCAGTTGCTTCTTGCTCTGTAATTGCCCCGCAACTAATTCCCTGCAAAAAGAAATTCAGCAGGCCCTGTCCGGTTGCTGCATCGTCAAACACGCCGCCGATTAATGTGGCTTGTGCGGCTTTCGCCATAAATGTCTTCAGGCGGGTGGAAGCTGTTTCCAATTCCTTCAGAAAAAAATTGTACACAGCGGCATAACGAATCGGTAATTGTGCAGGATGCAGATCCCACCCCTGATAAAACCCGTTCATCAATGAATGGTTGATGTGCTCAAAATTCAATCTCCAGATATCGTGAACAGCTTTTCGGTTATCGCTTCTTTGCTTTGCGGAGAGTGGTTTGCCGCTTTTCGGCCGATGCGGGCCTACCGGCATGATGTTTGTCGCCCCGTCCGACAACCAGATACCTGTGCCGGCTAATGAAACTTTCATCACTGTGCGTGCAAAATCGCAGGCCGGATGAACCATGCTCTGGTACTGAGCTGTAATATTGTTTGAAGCCGTGTAGTCGTAAACTCCAAAATGAGCTGCTACGCAACGGCCTTCGGCGGCTGCGACAAATGATGGAATTGCCACTTCGCCCCTGGAATTGAATAGAGATTGTGGCGTCTCGACCATAAACTCAAGCTTCAAGATGCCCCGTGAAAGCTCATTCTTCTCTTCCAGCGAGTCGAGGATCCTCACGAACGCTGTAATCTGCTCGGGGACGACAACTTTGGGAATCGTGACGACAAACCCACCCGGCAGTTTACCTTTGGTTCTCTTCGTAAGAGAGGTAACAAAGATATCAAGTGTCCGTATTGCGCGTCTTTTGAGGTCTTCCGTAAATGGCTTGATTCGAAACCCGATAAACGGAGGCAGGATTCCTTCAGCCATGCCGCGGGCAATTTCCTGAGCTGTGAATTCTGCATGGCCATCTTCTTCGTCATCTGAGCGATTGCCATAACCATCTTCGAAATCAATCCTGAAATCTTCAACGGGTTCTTTCTTGAGTTTTTCGACAACCCGCTCATAAACCTCTTTCTGGAATTGCGTGCTTCCCTTCAAACCCAAAGCTTTGGCAAATCCCGCAGACGAAGATGCGTACTCCTTGAGGGAAGACAAGGCGACGATGCCGAGTTTTCTTGCGGTATCGGCCTTGAAGATTTGCGCTCCTCCGTACACCGTGTGCACGGGCTGGCGAAGGGAAGAATCACCGGGGTACATCCTGAGAAAGTCGACATTGATTTGCCGAAGTTGTGACTCGATGTTCTCCAGGAGTTCAGCCGAAAGAGAAGTTTCCATTGCTTGGAAGAGAGTGAAGCAAATGATACATAAAAGAGCGGGAAGGGTCAAACAATCAACGCCGACGCAACAGCTGAAGATAACTTTCCGCGTGATGAATCGCTACACCCTGAAAAGCGCTAAATTGAGAAAGCTCTGATGCTGTTTGAATTATCGTGGTTTGAAATCTCGCTACGTCAAGCGTGGTAAAACTAACTTTGGACCCGGGAACAAAGATATCCTGATAGACTGGCCACCAGAGGACTTGTGCACTGTTCACGCCAGCGTCGGTCAAAAACTTTTCAAAGTTGGTTTTTTCAGGATCTTTCACGACAAACACTTTGGCACTGTCAAGCCACGGAACGAGGGCGAAGTATCGTGGTGAAGCAACGCCGCTTGAGCCTTGCGAAGGAATGCCGCGGAACGAGAGGAGGTTCTCGTCCGGAAGAGGACTCGTTTCGAGACCCACAAAAATGTGCTTTCCTCTTCGAGAAGCATATTCAAGCTCATCAGAAGAATGAAGGACAATCCCGTCAGCTCCCGCGGCAAAAGTCCGATAACTCATGAGTACGACAATGTCCATAAGGTCTATAATGTGTTCATGCACTGACTTTGTGACGCCCTGATATTGAAGCACTCGAGGTTGAAGGGAAAACTCGTCAGGAGTGTCCAGCCAAAACGGAATGTCCGCCCCTATAACCATGTTCCCGCGTTGAGCTATGGAGGCAGCATTGCCCAGGAGGTCGAGGAAGTTCTCAAGGATCCATCCGGCGCGGGGACCGTTGAATCCCGGAAGCAAATAGGGCTCGACGTCGAAATGAATTCCGTCAAAACGTTCTTGTTTCTTCGAGGTTGCATTATATCGAAGAATATTTTCAAGAGTGGCCGTTACAAAAGGTCGCTGTTCAGAGAGGATAAAATCCTTGTCGCCAAGGAGCGCGTGCACAACGACGCTTTTCTTCTTAAGGTCGCTGACAAGCAAGCGCATTGCTTTCACGTCGATCTCAATACCGCGGTGCCTTGGCCCACCGGCCCTGTAAGGAACAGCAAGAAACACATCCGAAACGGATTCGTTTGCCAGGAGTTCAAAGAGCTCAGATTTTCCTTCTCTCAGCCGAAAAAGGTCATCTGTATTCCAAACCCAAACGGCTTTTTTGAACTTCAATGTTTTAGCGCCAGAAATCGCCGGAGAAAGTTGTGGAAAGGAAGTGGTATCGCGGCAAAAAGCCAGGGTTTTGAACTGCACGACTCCTTGCTGTTGTTCAGACGCCTCGAAAGAAAGGGTGGCAAGTTGTGATTTGACTATTCGAAGGGGAATTCGAGAAATTGGTATGACCGCCCGTTGCCACAACGTGTCAATCTTTCCTGAAGGCAGAAAAGAGCCCAGCTCCCCAATCTGCAGAGCATCTTCTTTTCTCTCGAAGGCAGCATCTGCGATTTTCACCAAGAATCGTTCTTTGCCGGTCAAACCGCGCACCCAACAGACGATGTAAGAAAATTCCGAGGCGTCGAGATACTTCCGTTCTTCGCCCGGAGCTGAAGTGTTGAACAAATGCAACCAGAGCCCGCAAAACCCGTCGGTTTTCTTGGTATACGACAATTGAAGGGATTGTCGTCCATCGAGTGCCGTAGCGTATTGCACAAAAGCTGAGCTGGGATCGCGCTGGAAAACATTGAACGACCCCCCGAGGCTATTCCGCATTCCACCATCAAAATGTGAAACAACAAAACAGCCGTTTGAAAAATCCGGGCGTAAGGAAGCGGTAGAAATCCGCGGGACTTTCGGCAAGCCATCCCGCAAGGTGTAAACCATTAATCGGTCGCCAGCAGGTTCATGAAGAACAGAGACTTGCCCGTACCGAATCCCGGAAAAATCTCTGATGCCCCAATTAGCAGCTGATACCTTGACGGAAAGGAACTGAGCGTGAAGGTTGGATGAAAGGAAACACAAACCGAACAAAAAGAGCTTCATGAAACTCTTTTTAACGGACGTCGTAAGTACGTTCTGAAACCAACATGACGAAATTCCTGCTCTGGCTTCTCGTACTCATCTTCTGCTGGCCTCTCGCACTTCTTACCATTGTTCTGTACCCACTCGTTTGGCTCATCCTGCTTCCGTTCCGGCTCATTGGGATTGCAGTTGACGGCGTTTTT